>CALLVG010000121.1 GCA_938010715.1 uncultured Saprospiraceae bacterium | reverse complement strand
ATTCAATTCAACATAGAGCCTAAAAAAAACACCTATTCAGGAACAATATTACGTTGCTCTTTGAAGAAACCTGGTAACTGGCGCAAGGCGGCTAATTCTTTATAGCTCGTTTTCATGTCTTGAGCTGGATAACCAAAGTATGCTTTTCCTCCTTCGAGGTCTTTTGAAACACCTGATTTGGCGAGCACTACTGCTCCTTTTCCAATTCGTAAATTTTGAGCAATGCCGACTTGGCCATAAAGCACCACATTGTCTTCGATGATGGTTTTGCCGCCAATGCCAACCTGCGCTGCCATCAAACAATTTTTACCAACAACGACTCCATGACCGAGCATGATTTGACAATCTATTTTTGTACCAGCACCAACCACGGTATCTCCCGAAACACCTTGAGCAATCGTTGTTCCAGCGCCGATATGTACGTCATTTTCAATAATGGTTCTTCCTCCTGATTGCCACCGTTCGTATTTTTCATCATACTTTTTAAAATAAAAAGCATGAGTGCTGATACTGCAATTAGGTTCAATAATGACATTATCTCCAATTATCGCATTGTCATAAATAACGGTATTGGCCATGATGTGGCAGTTTTTGCCGATGGTAACATCGTGCCCGACCACTACATTTGGTTCGAGGACAGTCCCCTCTCCTATCACTGCCGAATCACTCACCGAAGCAGAAAGCGGAATCGAAGTTCGATAACTGCGAACGATACTATCGTAGGCTTTGAAAGGTTCGTCACAGATGAGCAAGGCTTTTCCTTCTGGGCAAGTGGTGATTTCATTTAAAATAATAATCGTCGCCTCAGATTCGATGGATTTTTTGAAATACTTTTTCAAATCAGAAAATGTAATATCCCCTGGAGTGACTTTGTGTATTTCATTAATGCCGTGCGCCATCAGTTCTTTGTTACCGATAATCGTCGCGCCAATCTTTTTTGCTATTTCCGTAACAGGAACAGGTCGGGGAAATTTCATAAAATGTATTTTCTATAAAGACAGTTTTCTACCCTAACTGCCCTTAGTTATGAGGGGCTTTTTTTCGTATATTTTAAAACAATAATTGAATTTATTGCGGTCGTCGGGTTCTTGCGCATCACAGAAAGTTTCTATCCAGTTTTCGTCTCGAAACGCTGGAAAAAAAGTATCTCCTTCTGCATCCAATTCTACTTCCGTCAAATAAACTTTATCCCAAAGATGTTTGGTTTGTTCGTATATCTGACCTCCTCCTATGATGAACGCTTCTGACTCGCCATTCGCTTCCGCTATCTCCAAAGCTTCTGAAATTGAATGCGTGATTACTGCGCCAGTTGCGGCATAAAACATATCTCTCGTGACAATAACATTCGTTCTTTTGGGAAGTGGTCTGCCGAGTGATACCCATGTGTTACGCCCCATGATGATGTGATGATTCAGGGTGTTTTTTTTGAACCATTTTAAGTCATTGGGCAAGTACCATGGAATTTGATTGTCTTTTCCGATAACTAAATTATTTGCAGTGGCTACAATAGCAGATATTGTCATTAAAGTTCTTTTTTTTATTAATGAACGCGGAGACGCAGAGAAATTAGTTAAAATAAAAATGAGAAATTAAAATAAAAAACGCTTGATGCTTTTATAAAAAACGGATTACGAGCTATATCTTTTCTTTGGAATCTGACTGCCCGAGATGTTTTCTCAAACGGCGCGCGAAGCTATTCATTTTTGTTAAATCTGAGGTAGAAAGTTGAAGTTTTGGATGTTGATTTTCTTCAAAATCACGAATTGGTAAAACTCTGTAAACCTTCTTTCCAACCGTTTTTTTCTCAATTTGCCGCCAAACTGGAATGTAATCGTGTCCCATCAAATAGGTTTCTCCTGTTTTAAAATTCTTTTCGAGTTTCACTTTTAGTATAATGCCACCGTCGGTGTTTGGTTTAGTTTGACTTGAAATAAAGTTACCTAAAGAATAGGCAACCAATTTCTGCTTGGTTTCATGCTGTTTTTGATAAATCGGCTGTACCACGTGCGGATGTCCACCAACAATCATATCCGCTCCCCAATCCAATAATTTATCAACCAAAGCACGTTGTTTTTTATTCTCAATCAATTGGTACTCATCGCCCCAATGAGTCAAAACGATGATATAATCAGGGTTTAATTTCTTGGCCTCTACTATATCTTTTTCCATCTGTTTTTCATCAATTAAATTGACGATAGTCGGCGGAGTGGTTGCTACTCCATTTGTACCATAAGTATAGTTTAAAAATGCCAGTTTGAAATTTCCTTTATAAACAACTAATGGATAGAAAACCTCTCTTTCACTTGCATTCCTAAAAGTACCCGTTTGGTGAAAACCATATTTTTCGAGCACATCAATGGTATGTAAGACACCTTGTTTGCGAGCATCGTTGGAATGATTGTTTGCCGTGGTCAACATATCAAAACCTGCCAACCGCAATGCAACCGCTAATTCGTCTGGACTTCGAAATCGTGGATAACCTTTGTAGGGCGGTTTTCCCGGAAGAGTCACTTCCAAATTAGCAATCGCCAAATCTGCTGATTCTATTATTGGTTTTACAAATTCGAAACAGGGTGAATAATTATAGGAACTATCTTTTATTATTTCGGCTGATTCTATCTGACCGCTATGCCCCATTATATCGCCCACAAATAACAAATCAATAGTTTCCACCTGTGAATGCAAGTGGAAAGAAATGCTAAAAAATAGCACTAAAACCCAAAATCTTTTCTGATTGGTCATTTCTGCTGTTTTCGTTTTGAAACGACCTAAAAGTAGGATTTTATGTTGAAAGTTAGAAGTTGAAGGTTGGAAGTTTCTCAATGACTTGTCACCAATTACGGATTGGTCACCAAATCAATATTAATCATTTGGTTCTCGACCCATTTACGTCCAGCACGAATGGTATCGTTTGGAGAGAGATATTTTTCAATCATTAAACTGGCAATCGGTGCGGCGTACGAACCACCCCACCCTGCATTTTCAACAAAAACAGCAATAGCGATTTGAGGGTCATCTTTTGGTGCGAAACCAAAAAACACAGAATGATCTTCTCCGTGTGGATTTTGAGCTGTACCTGTTTTTCCAGCAATCGGAATATCCCAAATAAAAGCAGATCGAGCAGTACCAGAGGTGACTACTTTTTCCATTCCATCAGCGACGAGCTCAAAGTATTCCTGATCAACGAAGACGCGATTTGTTTTTCGATATTTAGCATCAATTTGAGCGGTATCATTTCTAAAACCTTTCACCAAGTGTGGAGTATGATAAGTCCCTCGATTCGCCAAAATAGCCGCAAGATTGGCCATTTGTACAGAAGTCATTTGTAATTCTCCTTGTCCGATTCCATAAGACATAATAGTTGGTGATTTCCATCCACCGGTTCCTCCATAGAGTTTATCGTAGTAACGAGGGCCAGGAACATTTCCGCCTTCTTCACCTGGAAAATCAATGTCCAGTTCTTGACCCAAACCAAATTGATGGACATAATTATTAAATTCTTTGAGTCCTTGTTGTGGATTATAAAAGTCAACTTTATCAATCAACCTTCTAAAAATCTGCCAGAAATAACTATTGCAAGAATGCTGTATCGCCTTGGAAACATTGGATGGATACGCATGCTCATGACAGCCATACAATCGGTTATTGTAGTAATACCCCTTGTCACAAGAGATACCCGTATTCGGTTGAATCAAACCTTCTTGCAAAGCTGCCAAGGCTACTATCGTTTTAAAAATTGAACCAGGAGGATACTCCGCCATCACCGTTCTGTCAAAGAAAGGAAGATTTGGATTCTTGAGTAATTCTTGATAAACCTTACCCCGATTACTATTGATAATCAGTAAGTTAGGGTCGTAGGTTGGCATGCTTATCATCGACAATATCTCTCCTGTTTTTGGCTCAATTGCAACGATGCTACCTGTTTTGTTTTGCATGAGGTATTCGCCATAAGCTTGCAGGTCGATATCAATTGTTGAAATCAAATCCTTTCCAGAAACAGGCAAGGTGTCTTTTTCACTGTCTTTATAACTTCCCAACTCGCGGCCAAATCTATCCTTCCAAACAAACTGAACTCCCTTTTTCCCACGTAGTTGCTCTTCGTAGGTTTTTTCTAAACCAGAACCACCGATGTAATCACCCAATCGATAATTTAATGTTTTGTCTTTTACCTCTCGTTCATTAGTCTCTCGGATGTAGCCTAAAACATGTGGTGCATTCGGATACGGATAACTTCGGATATTTCTAATCTGTGGAAAAAAACCTGGAAATTCATAGAGACTTTCCTGAAAACGAGCAAAGGTATCTGCCGCAATTTTACTTTTAAAAACGAAAGGAACGACTTTAGAAAATCGTTTATTAGACCAGTCCTTCTCTATATTTTTTTTAAAACTTTCTTTTGAAATTCCAATGAGTTTACAAAATTTCATGGTGTCCATTTCTGGATCGAGCTTGTTGTAAGCTACCATCAAATCATACATCGGAACGTTGTTGACCAACAATTTTTCATTGCGATCATAAATTAATCCGCGAGATGGATATTTTGTGATTTTATCAATACCCGCTGAGGTTCCTCGCTTGGCATAAGTATCATCAATCAACTGAATATACATCGCCTGCCCAATCAGCACCAACGCACCGAGCATCAAAAAAATCCGTATCGGAAACCGCCTTGTACTTAAACTCGCATCAGACATGGATTAAGTTGATTAAGTTGATTAAGTTGATTAAGTTGATTAAGTTGATTAAGTTGATTAAGTTGATTAAGTTGATTAAGTTGATTAAGTTCGGAAACGCTTATTTGATTTGGAGTTTCAAAAACTTGGTTTTGTTTTTATAAGTTGATATTTCATCTACTTTTACCAATCCATTTTTAATCAAGTGAGCGTTGAGAAAGGTTTTATTTTTTAAATACAAATAGCAAAGCAAGTGGTTCGATTTATCTCTTTTTTCTTCGTCGAAGCGAAGATACACCTTTTGTTTGTTGGTTTTTAGGTTTAAAAATTCAATTGCGTTCTCGTTTTGTCCTTTCTTTTCTTTTAGGCCAATTAATTTGATTGTTTCTCCACTACTCAACTTCAAAAGTATTGGGCTGATGATTTCTTTAACAGAAAAATACTCCTCTCGCTTTTTACTGTTTTTATCTATTTTGGAACCGTATTGCTTTCGCTTTATGTCTATTTCGTTATTGAGGTTATGAAAGTCCTTGAACAAGTAGGGCAGCTTTTCCTGTTCTTTTTTGAAATCTGTTTTTAAAACTTGTTTTTCAAAAATCACTTCGCTCGCTTCTTCACTTTTAACACTCAATTTTTCTTTTATGAAAGGGACAAATTCAGGATTAATTTCATACCCAAAAGAATTTCTATCTAAATTTTTTGCCGCCAAGGCAGTCGTTCCACTTCCCATGAATGGGTCGAGGACATTTTCATTTTTAAAAGAAAACATCTTTATCAATCGCTTTGGCAATTCTTCCGGAAACATGGCGATGTGTCCATCTTGTCGTGCTCCTCCAAAATTCCAATGACCATTAAAATATTCCTTCCATTCCTCTTTGGTCATTCGGGATTGCTCTTTTATTTCTTTTTCGACTTTTCGAGGTTTTCCCAATTTTTTAAATAATAAAATAAACTCATAGTCAATCGAAATCACGCCATTGCGCGGAAAAGGATAGCTTCCCATCAACGACGCGCCACCTGAAGTATTGGTGGTGGTGCGCTTTTGCCAAATGATAGCGCCCATATAATCGAAGCCCACACTTTCACAAAACTTAATAATTTCTGTACGAATTGGAATCACTTTGTAACGACCATAATATGCCGCTCTCGCAAATTGATCTCCGATATTAATACATAATCGACATCCATTTTCTAAGACGCGATGGCATTCTTTCCAAACTAAATTTAGGCTATTAATGTACTCCTCGTATGATTCATAAAAACCGATTTGGGTTTCTGTGCCATAATCTTTGAGTTGCCAGTATGGAGGAGAGGTGACCACCAATTGTATCGTCTCATCTTGCAGATGATCCATCTGCCTGCTGTCTCCTTCGATGATGGTGTGCTTTGTCATTTTTGAGAATGGGAGAGTTTTTTGAGAGTTTGAGAGGTTGAGAGTTTGAGAGGGTTTGAGAGTTTGAGAGGTCGTTATTACTCTTTTGGATTGAATATCATCATAAATGCTAAAATCAATATCATTGAGAAAATGAAACTTACACCTGTTTTTAATAAAATCTGACCAATGTACGCGAACGTAAATGCTTCTACCGAAAAATAGAAGAAACAAAAGGATAACATCAATAATCCACTAAATCGAACAAACCAAGGGAAACTCAACTTGTGAGCAGTCGGACTTAAATCAACACTGTATCCTTCGCGCGGACTCAAAATGGTAAAAGCAAATGGCCGTATAAAAGCCAAAAAGACACAAGATGCGGCATGTACTCCTATTGAATCATAAAAGACATCGACTATCAAACCCGTAAAAAAACCAATAACCATCACATTAATCGTCGAATATCGCAATGGCAACAAAATGATAAATAAGGGATAAAAAAGGATACTCATGTAATGAAACCAACTGGTGTTGATCTCTATTTGCTTCAGAACCAATACCTGAATCAAAACAAATGCCACCCACCTTATCACATTTTGTACTATGGCGTTATTCATTTTCTATCAGGGTTTCTAATTCTAAAATTTCTGGTTTTTCTAAATGATTTAAAACATAAATATAATTGAGCCGACTGATATCTTCGCCCAACTCAACTCTGGCAGAATAGAAATTACTTCCAGGTTCAATTTTAAAATCTCTTAAAATACCGAGTTGTAATCCCGGTGGAAAAATGGCTGAATAACCACTTGTCATCAAAGTATCCCCAACAATCAAATCTGCATGTTTAGGAATATCATCCAAATCCATCACCAAAGGATTTTTGCCTTGCCAGCTCATCGTTCCAAAATAGCCCGTTCTTTTAATTGCCACACTTACCCTCATTTGGCTATTTAGCAAAGACATGGCTACTGAATAATTTTCTGAAACTTGGCGTACAATCCCTACAACTCCTTTGGGTGTAATGATTCCCATGTGTGGCGCGATCCCGTCCGCAGAACCTTTATCAAGGGTAAAGAAATTTCGATTTTTATTAATAGAATTATTGATGACTTTAGAAGGCAATAGTTCATATCGCACTGTTTGCGCAGTATCAATTTGGACCTCCAATGTATCTGAAAATATTAAAAGTGGAAGAGATTTATCGTTGGTGATTTGCTCCAATAGCAGCGCGTTTTCATTTGCAATACTATCAGCTACCTCAGACAAATAGAAGTAATTACTCGCCTGATTCGACATTTCCAAAAATTTTCCTGAAATCAAACTGCCTGAATAAAACCAAATGTCCCGCTGTTTTTGATTGAATTGAACAATTAAAAACAAACAAATTAGCTCTAAAAATAAAAAGACGAGCACCGATCCGAACCTCGAAAAGTTTCCGAAAAAACTAGCCATCACATAGTATGTTGAATCCCAAATGGGGTTAAAAGTTGGAAGTTCTAAGCTACAAAGTTGAATTTAATTTTCAATCTTCACCGTAGAACTTCCACCCTATATCTTTGTTATACACTTCTTCTATCTATCAAAATCGGTTTGTATCGTTCTACATCTGACAAAGCAATACCTGTACCACGTACTACTGCTCTCAATGGGTCTTCTGCTACTTGCACAGGTAGTTTTGTTTTAGCTGCAATTCGCTTATCCAATCCACGCAACAAAGCACCTCCCCCCGTGAGATACAAACCTGTTTTATAAATATCAGAAGCTAACTCTGGTGGCGTTGTTTCCAATGCCTTTAGAATTGCCTCCTCTACTTTAGCGATAGATTTATCTAAAGCATGCGCTATTTCTTGATAGGTAATGATTATCTGTTTGGGAATACCCGTCATCAAATCTCGACCATTGACTGGAAAGTTCTCTGGCGGATTTTCTAACTCTGGCAATGCAGAACCTACATGGATTTTGATTTGCTCAGCCGTACGTTCACCTATCAACATGTTGTGTTGCCGACGCATATAGTTTACAATATCGGCTGTAAACTCATCTCCTGCTGTGCGAATAGATTGATCTGCAACGATACCCGAAAGTGCAATGATCGCAATCTCCGTCGTACCACCTCCGATATCAATAATCATGTTACCTACTGGTTCTTCTACATCAAGTCCAATACCTAAGGCTGCAGCCATCGGTTCATGTATGAGGTAAGTTTCTTTACTATCCACGTGGTCCGCGGAATCAAAAACAGCACGTTTTTCTACCTCTGTAATACCAGAAGGAATACAAATTACCATTTTGAGGTGCGAGAAGAATTTACGGCGCTGACCAATCATATTAATCATGCCTTCAATCATATTCTCCGCAGCCTGAAAATCTGCAATTACTCCATCTCGCAAG
>CALLVG010000120.1 GCA_938010715.1 uncultured Saprospiraceae bacterium | reverse complement strand
TCGATTGAGTTTGCCGGTTACTTTTGGTAAAAAATTCAATTTTGGAAAAACGCAATTAGCGGCAGACCTTGGAGTAAAACCGCAGTTTTATCAACACTTCTCAGGCATCGTCGCAGACGAAGATTATTTCCATTTGTTTGATAATCAAATCATCAATTCGACCTATTATAAAAATGATTTTGATTTGGGATTATTGGCGAATTTGTCTGCTCGTTATGCCTTGACAGCTTCTACTCAAATAGGAATTGGTCTTCGATATGAGAAAGAGGATTTTCTTAATTTACGCAAGGAAGCATTTATCAGTCGGTATGAAATGATTGGTGGGTATTTGGGGATTTATCGGAAGTTTTAACCCTTTAACGGCCGGACGGCTTGGAGCTGGCAGACCGTCAATACTAAGGTCTGCCGGCTCTAAGCCGTCCGACCGTTATGTGTGCCATTCAACGATAAATATATTGCCGATTCACCATGAATTTACTATTTTTGTAAAAATTCAATTTCATGGTTACGAAGTTTGAAGACCTTTCGATGGATAAAATTTACACCTATGCAGATTACCTGACATGGGAGTTTAAAGAACGCGTGGAATTGATTAAAGGACGTATTTTTAAAATGTCGCCAGCGCCTAATGTGCGACATCAGATTGTTTCCAGCAATCTATTACAACAGATATGGAAGAAAGATGATTGGAATCAATGTAAGGTGTTTCATGCCCCTTTTGATGTAAGATTATTGGACACTAAGAAATCAAAGAAGAAAGACAAAGAGATACTTACAGTAATTCAACCCGACATTTGTGTACTATGCGATCCTTCCAAATTGGATGAACAAGGATGCGTTGGTGCGCCAGATTGGATTATTGAAATACTCTCTCCCGGCAATTCCAAGAAAGAACTAAACAACAAATTTGACCTTTACGAAGAAAACGGCGTGCGCGAATATTGGCTCGTTTCTCCGGGCGATATGACGTTAAATGTTTTCGTTTTAAAAAAAGGAAAATATCAACACGCCAAAATGTACTCTAACGAAGAAATCGCTAACGTAGAAATTTTTCCAGATTTGAAAATTGATTTGGAGAAGGTTTTTGAGTATTGAATTAAAGTACCTCCCGATTTTCAAAAAACTCAATTTGCTCCTCCGTCAAAGCCTTTTTGGAAAAGTGAATAAAAAAAGGTGGCCACTGATTGACCTCCAAAAGAAAACCATCCTTTGAAGATTTCAACGCTTTAATCCAAAGCCAATCTTTCGTTTCAATCAAGTCTTTATTACGATGCCTAATCGTAATCTGCTCATTTGTAAATTCCACATCTGCATCAAATAGATTTTTATTAGCCATGTATTTACTGCTCAAATACATCGCAATAAAAGCAACTCCAATCACCCCACAAAAGAAGTAAAGAAACGTCGTAAAAAACGTTCCAAAAAAATCTGGTTTTGCGAAAGCGAATAAGACGCTTGCTGCCATATATCTCCAAAGACTTCGTTTTGTGAAGTTGTAAAATTTGCCTGTTAAAATTGCATTGAAAGTTGATTGCAGATGAATAGTGATGGTAGAATCCATTTCTAATTTTTAGGCTAAAATAGAATTAAGTTTGATTTTTTTGACGCTATAGGTGCTTAACGACGTTACCGTTGGTAGTTGAATTTGAATCAACGGTGACGACGCTACGCGCCTTGATTTGTTTTTTCGTTTTCTCTTTTTTCTACCAACAGAATCGTCGCTATGCGCCTTGATTTTTCATGTTCGACCTTTTTTCTTATCAATGGTTACGTAGCGATGCGCCTTTGAAGACAACTTAAAGCAACAGCTACTTGCAGAACTGAAGTCCCGCTTACACAAAGAAGGCCACTCCCCGAAGAATCGGAAAGCGGCCTACCACACACTCATTTAATCTTAATTCAGAAAATCAGATTCTGAATTTTTCCTTTAGGGAAATAGATTTTTGTTTTTAAAAATCCTTCAACGGACTTAATAAAAAGTCCGCTGAAGGAGTGCAGTTTTTGAGATGGACTCTCATAAGCAATTGAATTTATTGCTTATCTCTTCTTCATGAAAATTAATTTCTTCGCAACTGTTTTATCAGCAACACTTAGGCGATAGAAGTAGATTCCAGAAGTTGATAAATCATTACCATCTACTATAATCTGCTGGTAGCCTTTGTTGTACAATTGCTGTGTGCGTTTGATGACTCTTCCTTGCTGATCAACCAATTCAAAATCAACCGTCTGTGGTGATGGTAAAGTGAAACCAATAAACGTTTGGTCACTAAACGGATTCGGGTGATTTTGCTCAACCGTGAATGCCGCTTCTTCTGTTTCACCAACTGAAGTAGTTGCCCCGTCGATATTGAAATCAACATCTAAGTATTGGTTACCGATATTCACCCCTACAGAATGTGTCATTGCTTGACCGATTTCAAACAAACCTGCAAGGCTATTAAATCCTTGAGTTGCTGTGAATTTCAATCTGTAAAGAACATCATTACCATCATGTGAAATACCACTTGACGCAAGGTCTTTATCGTACCAAAGTACGGTCAAGATACCATCGTTTGTGTGTGCCGTTCCGACCATGTTTTGTGGTAAACCAGGAAGGTCACCTGCCAACATTTCAACAAATTCGAATCTTGCTGGGTCGTAGTTCAATTCCAACTGGAATCCACAAACATTATTGAAGTCGCTTGAGGTAATTTCAAGTACAAACTCTTCGCCTTGATTGATGGCTTGGTCTGGCGTATGGAAGGTCAATTGACCATTCATATTCATGTTATCCGTCATGGTTGGCATGTTGAGACTGTTGTCCACATCACCTAATTTCATACCCATGAAATCCTGATCGTACATATCACCTGTCAAGTTCATCAAATTAATCATCACTGGGAACAATGGAGCGAATGGCTCTTCTGGATCCGTAAATGACCAACCTGCTGGCAAGAATCTCCATGAGTCACCTTGGAACATTTGGTCTTGGTTACCCAAAATCAAATCACCAACAATACTCATATCATTTGCATCAATATTTTTATCACGGTTGACATCTGATGCGATGATTTTGTATGGCGAATCAAATGGCGTTACATCCATGATGTGTCTGCGCATTTTAATCAAATCCATCACAGAAAGTCCCATGTTATCATCACCGTCTTTTGTTGGTAAAATCAAACAACTACTTCCCATTTGTGAACCGTTGAATTCGTATTCACCAGTAATCGCATCATTCATTGCAGTTTGAGAACTGTTGCAAGTCATCTCCACATTTGGAATTGGCTCGTTGTCTTCTCTTACAACTTTACCAGAGATATTCACCATGTCATTCACACAAACTTCACCACCGAAGAAATTCGGAACCACTAAAGTTGGGTCACTGAACCATCTCTGGCGCACTTCGATATTCATTGGCGTAGTTGGGAATTCAACTGTTGCACAGCTTCCTCTGTTACCCGTCATATCAACTAATACATTGAAAATCGTATGGTCGTTTGGCAAACTCATTCCATCAGCATCGTTTGACTCCCAATGTAAAGTCACCATGTCGTCACTTAAGATATCGAATGTCAATTCATTCATATCATCCGTTTGTACATCTACGATTTTTCCAACCGTACCATTGCTCAATTGAACGGTATATTGGAAACTCATTACTCTATCAAAGTTGTCCACTTCTACAGGAATCGCAATTGTTTCTCCCGGACGTCCACTTACCGTACCTGCCGTAAACGATAGGTTAGAACTGTAAACTGTTGGTATAATTACAGTTTCACAATGCTCTGCGGTACCACAACTATTTGTGGCAGTCATACAAACTTTGTAAGTATTTCCAACAGCAAATTGGTGGATAGGATTTACTTCAACAGAAGTTGAGCCGTCATCAAAATCCCATGCGACGGTTCCTCCTGGGTTGTTTGAGAAGAATTTCACAATACCACCCGGTGTAAAGATGTAAGTGAACACTGGGTTTGGAGCCATCCCCATGTTATTAATCATCACCACCATTTCTTCAGAACATCCGTTAGCATCAGTCACTTTTACAATGTAGCCACCGCTTACCAAATTTGTTAATCTGAAAGTACTCGTCGGCGCATTCGCAACCCAAACACCATCCAATTCTATTGAATATGGCGCAACTCCGTTTAAGAATTCGATAAAGATTGCTCCATTATTTCCACAAGCGTCTGGTTCTGCGGTAGCATTAAAATCCAGATTATTGGAACCCGCAATCGTTACCTTTTTCGTATCCTCGCAACTGTTTGCATCTACGATTCTTACATCGTAATCTCCAGTATTAAGGTTACTAATATTGAAAGTAGCATCAGCAGTAGAACCAGCAGGGTTACCATTTACATAAATGTCGTATGGTGCCGTACCTGTCTGAATTTCTACCAAAATAGAACCTAAAGTTCCACAAGAGATATTCGTCGCAGTTGCTGTTGCAGCAAATGAACTTGCTCCTCCAACAGTTTCTTGATTTGTTGTTTCGCAACCATTCGCATCCACCACTCGGATATCGTAAGTGCCTGGCACAACACCAGCAATCGTAAACGACTGATTGAAAGTTGTACCTTGATTCACACCATTCATGTAAATCGTGTAAGGTGCCAACCCTCCAGTTGCGTCAACGGTAATCGTACCATTCGTCGCGCCACATGAACCATTAGTTGAAGTCGTTGCAACGTTGATGGCAGTGTTACCTCCAACGGTGAAGGTTCCAGTTGCTTCACAACCATTTACATCAACTACTCTTACGAAGTAAGTGCCAACCGTCAAGTCCATAATATTGTACCAACGGTCGTTGGTTGTTGCCAATAAAACACCATCCATGTAAACTTCGAATGGACCAACACCACCTTGAATATCAAGGGTGATGTTTCCGTCTGCTGCATCGCAATTTTCTGGGAAAGTAGTCGCGCTCAAAGTAATATTTGAAGCAGAACCAGCTATCACCAAACTTTGTGAACCATCACATGCGTTGGCATCAGATACTGCGACAACATAAGTTCCTCCACTCAAACCGGTAAGGGTAAACGTTGGGTCACTTGTTGCAGCTACCGAGCTACCATTTAAGAAAATAGTATAAGGTGGTGTTCCAACAATGTCAGAAACAGTAATCGAACCATTAGTAGTCCCACAACCTGCATCCACTGCTGACGCGTTGAATGTTAGGTTAGAAAATTGCTGAATCGTTTCTGTTACACTTCCGCTACAATTGTTAGCATCTGTGAATTCAATCGTATAAGTACCTCCGCTTAATCCAGCGGCAGTATATGAATTATTGTTTGTTGTTGTGATAAAGGTACCATTGACATAAACATCGTATGGCGCTAAACCACTGTTGATGTTCATTGTAATTGAACCTGTCATTCCATTACAACCAGCAGCAACTGTGTTATTGGTTGTAACATTGATTCCACCAGATGACGTTACCGTCTGTTGAGTTGATTTTTCACATGCATTGGCATCTACAATTCGAATATTGTAAGTCCCTGCAGCTAAACCTCCTGCATTGTAAGTGTTTGACAAAGTCGAACCAGACAAAGCACCATCAATGTAAATATCGTAAGGAGCTGTTCCTCCAGTCATCGTCAAAGAGATAGAACCATTCGTCAATCCACAACCTGATGCAGTTGGGCTTCCATTCAAAGTAATATTTGAAGTTACCACACTCACATTCTGATTAGCAGAAACATCACAACCGTTGGCATCGACCACTCTCACTGTATATGAACCATTTGCCAAATCAGTAATTTGATAGTTTCTATCAGAGGTATTGGTTACTAAATTTCCATCCACCAAAATATCGAAAGGTGCTGTTCCACCCGTTATCGTTAAATTGATGCTTCCGTTAGCAGCACAATTGCCATTGATAGCATTGGTTTGAAGTGAAACTGATCCGCCACCACTTATTTTAGCAGTTCTTACAGATTCACATCCTTTAGCATCACGAACTCCTACTTGGTAATTACCAACCGTTAAATTCATAATGCTGTACGTATTTCCATTGGCAGTACCAATTACGGCTCCGTCTAAGAAAATCTCATAAGGTGCCAAACCACTTGTTATATTTATATCAATACTTCCATTGTTTTGACTACAAGATGTATTGTTTGCGTTTACCGTAAATTCAGCAGGAGCAGAATCATCTACTTCAACCGTCACTGAATTTTCGCAACCAAACTTATCCACAACTCTCGCCGTGTAAGTTCCTGGTGCCAAATCTCTGAAAACAGGGAAGCGATTATTTACATTATTGTATTCTAAAGTTCCATTTAAGAAAACATCAAATGGAGCTGTTCCTCCAGTTACGTCTAATTCGATTCTACCATTATTGAGACCACATCCGCAATCTGTTACGTCTGTGCTTAGCAATAAACCAGAGTCCACTTCAACGGTATCTGAACGAGTAGCAGTACAACCATTTGGCCCTACTATTTC
>CALLVG010000119.1 GCA_938010715.1 uncultured Saprospiraceae bacterium | reverse complement strand
GTGGAAGAAAATTTGATTGAAATTGTCTAACTCAAAAAGGCAACTTCCCCAAATCCACATTTCCACCCGAAAGAATAATCCCAACTTTTTGACCTGCAAACTTTTCTTTCGCTCTCAAAACGGCCGCTAAAGGAACGGCACAAGATGGCTCAATGATAATTTTCATGCGTTCATAAGTGAGGCGCATGGCTTCCACAATTTCCTGCTCTTCCACTCTTATGATGGAATCGACATACTCTCGAATCAATGGAAAAGTAACCGTTCCGAGCGTGGTGCGCAATCCGTCGGCGATGGTATTAATTGTTTCGTTGGTTTCAATTTTTCCACTTTGTAAAGCACGCCATGCATCATCTACTTCAAAAGGTTCGCCACCGATGGTGATGCAATTTTTTCCAAAATAATGACCTGCCAAAGCAGTGCCCGCAATCAATCCACCACCGCCAACTGGTGCCATCAAAATATTCAAATCGGGTTGTTCTTCGAGCAACTCAATGGCCGCTGTCCCCTGCCCCATGACCACTTCAATTTGATTGAAAGGATGCAACAAAGTCGCCCCTTTTTCTTCTACCACTCGATTGGCAAAAGCCATTCTATCCTTAAGCGTTGGCGGGCATAAAGTCACCTTTCCTCCATAATCTTTAACTGCTGCGACCTTTACGGCGGGCGAGTTGGAAGGCATAATAATATAGGCATCTATCCCCACTTCTTTGGCGCTCAAAGCAACCGCTTGCGCAAAATTACCAGATGAATGTGTCACTACTCCCCTGCTTTTTTGTTCGTCCGTCAAAGCCAAAACTGCATTTATTCCACCCCTCATTTTGAAGGCGCCCATTCGTTGAAAATTTTCACATTTGAAATAAATCTCTGCTCCTGAAATTTCATTGATTTGGCGAGAAGTCATCACTGGTGTTCGGTGGATGTAGGGTTTGATTCGTTGATGTGTGTCGAGTAATTGTAGGCGATACATGGTGATGTTTTTTGATCGCAAGATATTAAGAATCAATTGTTTTATGGTTAGATGGTTTTATGGCTATATGGTTTTATGGTTGAACTGTTAGGGATGCAAATCTTAGTGTTGTTCCTGATATGTTCGATTGTCAAAATCGAGCATATCTTGATGGGTGGAAGCAGAATTAAAAGCAACAGATTGCTCTATAGAAGATATGACTGATTTTAGAAATCCCCCATATCACTGTAAATTCTTAAACTCCTTCCTTACCTAACTCACTGATTTTGAATGAACGTGGAGGCGCAAAGACGCAGAGAAAACAAGGCACTTCTCCGCGCCTCCGCGTCTTTGCGTTCATTAAGTTTTAACACCCAAAAGACATAAGGAAGCTAAAACACTTGCCTTTTCAACATTCTATTTTACATTTGGGGAACCTCACAATCAATGAATTAGCGCTATGGTACACTTTTAGAGTTGTAAAAAACAACCCTACCAATTTAATATTGATTGACGACATTCAATTCTTATGAAAAAATTGCACATTTTACTGCTTGCCTTGACAATACCTTTTGTTTTGTTGGCTCAACCGACATTCAATCCCAATTGTGATGGTGAGAGATATTTGGAAGAAGTATTTCCAGATGAACCCATCATGACCACCGAAAAATTTGGCGAAAACATCACGATTGATGGTGAAAATGTCGAATTGTTCATGGACATTTTTCAACCTGCTGGAGATATGGCTGAAAATAGACCAGTAATTTTGTATTCGTTCGGAGGATCATACATTGGCGGAAATCGTGGCAATACCCACGATATTTGTATCCAAATGGCAAAAAAAGGATTTGTCACGGCTGCCATTGATTATAGGTTATATGACAGAACTTTGCCTCCTTTTGGCCCATTTCCTGATTCATTGTCGATGATGGAAGTCGTCATAAAAGCTGTGGGTGACACCAAGGCAGCTGTTCGCCATTTAAGAAAAGACGCGGCCACTGATAATGAATATCGCATTGATCCCAATTGGATTTTTGCTGGAGGGTATTCTTCTGGGTCGATCAATAGCCTTCATGCAGCGGTATTGCAAGAAGATGAAGTGCCTGAATTTTTACAAACGATATATACTGATAATGGCGGTTTCGAAGGTAATACAGATTTACCTGGAGATTCAAATATGGATTATAGCTCCTCTATTCAAGGCGTAATAAATTATTATGGTGGACTCAATCGAGGCATTTGGATCGATGAAAATGATGTCCCATTTATCAGTTTACATGGCGATGAAGATGGCACCGTTCCTTATGGCCATGGCGATGCGAGAATTTTGATTTTCCCGATTGTTTCTATTGATGGCAGTGCGGTTTTACATCCGATTGCAGAAGACTTGGGCATTAAAAATGAATTGATCACCGTACCGGGTGGCGGTCATGGGACATTTGATGTTATGTGGTTTGATAGCATGGAAGTGAGATCCACCCGTTTTATTACTGAAATCATCTGTGGTGAGTTAACTTCAATTGATGAACCAACTCAGTCCATTTCAACAAATGTGTATCCTAATCCAAGTTCAGATCAGATTAAGGTTGTTTTAAAAGGCAATCAATCAAATTATAAAACGCTCATTACCAATCAATTAGGTCAAGTTGTCTATCAATCCAACGATTCTAATCTTTATGGTTTTAATTTACAAAAATCTGAAATTGGTACTGGAATCTTCTTTTTGAATATCGTTTTTGAGGATAAAAATATTCAGCCTGTTTATCACAAAATTGTGTTTAACTAAGACATTTTTCAAATATTAAAAGCCACGGATTTACACGGATTTCACAGATTAGCCACTGAGCAATCTGTTTGATAATAAAAGTCTGTCCCATAAGGTCTAATGTGTGGGATTTTCAAAATCCATCACATTTTCAGATGATTGAGAATCAATAGCTTAAAGATATGCTCGATTTTGAAAATCGAACATATCCGAACTTATGAGGCAAATCTGAGGTTTTGAAAAACTAATTAAAAAATTCTTTTCTTGCGATAAAAAAGCATGTACACAAAGGTTGATTTGGAAAATTGGTCAAGGAAAAGTCTCTACGAGATGTTCAAAAATTATGAAGATCCTTTTTTCAACGTCACTGCCAATGTTGATGTAACAAAGCTTTTCAAACATTGTAAAACTCAAAACGAATCCTTTTTTCTTTCTACGCTTTTCTGCTCGATGAAAGCGGTCAATTCGATTGAAAATTTTAAAATGCGAATCATTGACGAGGAAGTCGTTTTGTACGAAACGATTCATTGTGGCTGCTCCGTTTTGCACGAAGACCAATCCTTTACGTTCTGTTATTTTCATTATTATGAAAAGCGAAATGACTTTCTAACAAAAGGAAAAAAATCAATGGACGAACATTTGGCCAATCCATTTCTTGATGCAAAATTGGGCGACTTGGCAATGATACATCACTCTACCCTTCCGTGGATTCATTTCACTCAATTCAAACATGCGCGTCGAGGAAAAGGCTACAAAGATTCGATTCCAAAAATCACTTTTGGAAAAGCGCAAGAGAAAGAAAATGGAAAGTTTGAAATGCCTATTTCAGTGGAAGTGAATCATGCTTTGATGGATGGGTTACATGTTGGGATGTTTTTTGAGAAAATTCAAAATGAGTTTTTTGAAATTTCTTAAAAACGCAAATCTGGAGATTTGCATTATGTCGTGACAGGTCAGAGACCTGCACGAGCAATCGCTTTTTTTGTAAAAAAAAACGATTGCTGGCGAGGTTCTCTGAACCGATGCCGCTTTGGATCAAATCTCCAGATTTGAGTATAAAATATCCCAAACCAGACATCTGCTGTTAAGCAAATAATAATTTCTTTACCCAATTGTAGAATTTTCAATTTTAAATCGTTCTTCGTCTGGAGTTAATTATATTCCAAAATTACCTAACGAAATCTTACAATCATGTTGAAGAAATCAATACTTCCCCTGTTACTCTTAGCATTTACATTTACTGCAAATGCACAATTCGGAAAACTGCTCAAAGAGGCAGATAAAGCTAAAGAAAAAATAATGCAAAAGGCAGGTGGTTCCGATGTCTTATCTCAGGCGGATATTGGCAAAGGTTTGAAAGAAGCCCTCAACGAAGGTGTCGGCGAGGCAGTTGACTTCCTTTCTGCAACAGATGGATATTACAAAAGTCCTTATAAAATATTGTTGCCAGAAGATGCTCAGAAAGTGGCTAAAAAATTAGCACGGGTTCCAGGTTGGAATGGTGTTGAAAAAAGACTCGAAGAAAAAATGAATCGCGCAGCTGAAATTGCTGCTGTAAAAGCAAAACCGATTTTTATCGACGCCATCAAAGGAATGAGTTTTGCTGATGCAAAAAATATTCTTTTGGGTGAGAAAAACGCTGCGACGACTTATTTGCATAAATCAACTTTCGATAATTTGTTTGCGGAATTTATGCCTGTTATTCAAGCATCTTTGGACGAAGTAAATGCGCGTGACTATTGGAGAAAAGCAGTTACTGCTCACAACAAATTACCTTTTGTTTCAAGAGCAAATCCTGAATTGGATGATTATGTGGCTCAAAAAGCATTGGCTGGTTTATTCAGTTTAGTTGAAAAGAAAGAGCTTTCTATTCGTGAAAATGTAGGCGACCGAAAATCTGATTTATTGAAAAAAGTTTTTGCAAAGCAAGACTAATTCAGTCGGCAATCGGCAGTCCACGAATTTATTCGTGGCAATCGGCAGTCCACGAATTCATTCGTAGCAATCGGCAGTCCACGAATTCATTCGTGGCAATCGGCAGTTCGCGAATTCATTCGTGGCAATCGGCAGTTCGCCATAAAAAATGCTCTTGGATGATTCCAAGGGCATTTTTTTATTCAAAATTGAATTGCTAAATTGGAGTTTATTTTAAAACTAAATTTCAAAACATGAAAAAGACCATATTAATTTTTGCTACGCTCTTTCTTTTCTCTTTTCATTCAAAAGCACAAGTTGAAGTCGCGACCAACCCTGTTGCCTTACTTTTTGAGTTTGGAATCTTTGGCGTAGATTACAACATCAATGATGACTTTGGAGTTGGATTAGATCTCGCTTTTGGGCAAGGCATTGGTGTTTTCTACCTCAATGGGAAGCATTATTTCAGACCACGAAAAGGTGCTGATCGATTTTTAATAGGAACTTTTTTGGGAACGGCAGGGGAACTTGATGGTGATTCAGGAGGAGCTGGACTTGGATTTATGTTTGGTTACAAATGGGTTTCCAGAAGAAATATAACATTTGAATGGACAGGAGGTATTGGCAGAGATTTTACTGGTGATTTTGGTTTTTTACCTTACTATAAATTAAATATTGGTTATCGTTTTAATCAAAAAAATCAAAAAAAATAAATCAAAAAGCCCCACAACCTATCCATAAGTTGTGGGGCAAATAATATTCATCATCGGTTAATAGACTATCCATTAATCCATCATTTGACTACCGATGAATTTGCAAGTATCCAGAAATTACATTTCCTTCTCCAGTATCAAGTAGATAATAATAGGTTCCATCTGGAAGGTCAACGCCTTCCCAATCTCCAATCCACGTGTTCCTATATCCATTTTCTTCGAATACCCGATTACCCCATCTGTTATAGACTTTGAGGTTATTGTTCGGATATCGCTCGACACCTAAGATGCTGAAGACATCATTGAAGCCATCGTTATTTGGTGAAAAACCATTTTGTACAAAAAGTGAATCACTGCAATTTACAATCAGCGTAACCAGTGCGGTATCACAAACCGTCAAGGCATTATCACAAATTGCATATTGTAAAGCATCAGGCACATCATTGCTACAATAGCCTGGATTTGGTATATATTCCAACGTACCATCTGCATTGAAGGAAGCCGTTCCATTCATCGGAGGTACGGTTATGAAAATCGTATCTGTTGCTGGGTTGAAACTATCATTGCCCAACACGTTGATAACCATCGTCATATCCAAAGAAGTCGTCAGCGTATCTGGGTTGGCCATAATTGGAATGGTATCACTCGGATCAACGACAGTCACGATGTAGTAAGTCGTATCGCAAACTCCTAAGCTATCACAAACAATAAAACATGCTTGGTCTTCACCCACAGCGAGTCCTTCATAAGTGATACAAGTATCTTGCGGACTCCAATCAAATATCACAGAAGTGCCATTTTCATTAGAACAGAAATCAAAAATTTCGGAGAAGCCACCGACCAATTCATTGGTAGGCAAACATCCGCTTCCTGTTGCGGCAATATCAATTGTATCTCTGATGGTCGTTGTTCCCACGCAAGTGGTACTGATATTAATGGTATCACGACAACCATCTACTATTCGTAAGAAACTGAGTGTATGATTACCTAAACTTTCCATATAAAACCCAAGTCCTGTCGCCACAATCAATGTGTTTGGACTCATGGTTGCTGGATTACCAGTCGCAATTTGTTCGACGAAAATAGTTCCATAATTATTACGAGGATTTCCTCCTGTGATAGAAACGCCAGAACTATTCAATCGCCAATCCCCAGTCGGATCCCATACATTGAAAGAGTCAATCAATGATGGAATATCATTGAACTCACCCATGAACTCTACCCCATTGATAAACCATGAAGTGATCTCATAAGGGCCAGCGGTACCTCCACCTGGTAGCGTATTATAACTGATAAAGAAGGTACTATCCAATCCGCAAGTAACCAATGGTTGCGTATAAGGCACGCCATCAATTTCCATATTAAAGTCAGCATTGTTGATGTCGCGGAAACCTCTCACACAGATAAACAAACTGTCTTTTGAACAATCAACACCAATGACACTGCTTTCTGGTGTGATAAAATCGTTGCAACCATTGTTGACATTTACATAGACATTCCAAGTAAAACATTGTCCATCCGTAAGACAAATTTCATAACAAGCTGTATCTTGACCAACAGATAACCCCATGATAGTCAGGCAGTTATCTGCCATGCCGAGTGTAAAATCAACATGAGTATTATTATTACAATTATTTACAATCGTTGAAATGGTACTTGGGTCAATATTCAAATTAAAGTCGCTCAAGCAAACCTGATAGCTATCACCTACATTCATTGTCGTATCTGTCACAATGTCTCGAATATCATTAGGACAAACCACTTCCAACTGAAGCGTATCTCTACAACCACTGCTGTCCATTGCGATAATTTGGTGCGTCCCTTCCGCCAATTCGAAGGCTACCCCGTTTGGTAAAAATTGTGCCTCGCGCGGAATCATAACCATATTAGTGGCAACCGTAGTGGCAAATCCACTATAATCAATCGAAGGCATTCCACCAGAAATTGTTTGGTTTGGATTCAATATCCAGTTCCCAGTAGGATCCCAAACATTCATTGAGTCAGCAATTTCTTGATAGTTGTTAAAACTTGTTGAAAATGTATTTCCATTAAAAGTCCAACTATCCAATGTGCCCATAGTGATACCATTCAATAGATTCAAATTGTATAAATAAGTGGTATCAAAATCACATCCAGTCGTTGCACCTGTGTAAGCCATTCCATTATCTGTAAAAGTATAATCGGAGATAGTCGTCGGGTCCAACGGTAAACAAACTGTTCCGCCAGTGGCGCAGGTATCCAACTCACGAGTCAACATATCATCAGTGAAAATTTCACAAACTGGAATGTCTCCTACCGTTATAATAACTACCGTCGTGTCACAAACATTGGGGAAACTCAAATCACACAGAACCAAACAGATGGTATCATTTCCAACAAAACCTAAATTTGGTGTATAGTCGAAACATGGAACATTGTTCAAATCAGCAGCACCATTCATCGGCGCACCACATGATTCAATTCTTTGTGGCGTGCCTGGTATTTCGGCAGTCGAGAGACATTCATTAGAAATGGTCTCGTCCACGTTTGTATTTAAATAAATGGTATCCCTTGTTAGGGGATTGTCATTTACGACAATAAAGACTTGATCCGAGCAATTATTATCTTCATCCAGTAAATCTAATGAGTGAATACCTCCTCCATTTATTATAATGGCAGAACCATTGACTGCGCTACTATTACCCGGCATTACCGTTGTCATCAAACCTGTATTGATTTGAGTTAGGGTAAGTGGCCCAGCAGGGTAGCCATTTCTTTTTCCAATAATGGAGAAAATTTGAGTTATTATTTCCCATTCTCCAGCAGGATCCCACACATTCATAGAATCTACCAATTGATTTACATCGTCCACAGTTCCGATACGTGGTACACCGTCTATCTCCCAAGCGATATTGTATGGGCCATCCAATCCACCTCCAGGGAAGGAGAAATATAAATAAGAAAATATAGAATCTGTATCACATCCAGCTCTCAAATCATTGTAGGGTTGACCATCAAGCATAAGGTCATAATCATTAAAATCAAGGAAAGGGATTGGTAAGCAAACACTCGCTACGCCTCCATATCCATCTGTATAAATGGTATCTACTTCAATGATTTCTGTTGTGCATGGCATTGCAACCGTAACCGTTATAACCGTCGTATCACATATTGGCCCCAAGGGACTCGGCACATTATCACAATGGACTATACACACTTCTGTTTGACCTGAAAACCCAGCAGCAGGCGTCAAAGTGCCACATGCTTCATTGCCGGCTTGCGCCGAAAAGGTAACATCTGTACCAGCATTACAACTACTTACGATATAGCTCGAAGCACCTAACTGCAAAAAGTCAGTCAAACAAGTATCAACCGCGACTCCTATATCTGTTGTTATCGAAATTCTATCTGTTGGTGGCGTGACCGCAACATGGACATAAGCCGTATCGCAAACGGTGGCCGTTCCAACCATTCTACAAGACACTAAACAAAATTCATCATATCCTACCCAATCAGCGTTTGGCTGATAATCGGTACAAGTTCCGATCGTAACATTTCCAGTTGCAGCATTCCCGCAAAGGGTCGGATTGTCAAATGGATTGGTGAAAAAACTTGATAAGTTACAAACTGATAAAGTCGTATTCATCGGAGTCGTTTCATAAATATCAACCACTTCTCCAGTAGGTGGTGGCGGCGTTGCGATGATATGAATGTCGATCACATCGGTACATCCATCCGTAGGATTGGTTGCAACGATTTGATGCCAGCCCACTCCAGTCACTGTAACTTGCGTTCCTGCAAAAGCAGCAAAACTATTTACTTGTAAAGAAACTGTTCGATTTGTGCGTACATGGCGAATGACCATGTCTCCATATATATTTCCAGCTGAACCACCACCGAAGGCAAATACAGAAGGTTCGTTCAACCAGTTATTGGTTGAGTCCCATGTATTCAAGGCGGCCGCTAAGTCATCTAAAGTGTTATATGTTCCACTAAAAGTATTTCCATTAAAAACCCATGAGACTAACTCAAATGGCCCATCTGAACCACCCAATGTAATCAAAGGAACATAGCCATAGAAATAATTTGAATCAGGCAAACAGCCACCTTCATCCGTGATTGCATTTCCATCTAAAGTCAATTCATATTGGTTGTTCACCAAGAGATTCATTGGGATACACATCGGGTTCATCAAATCCGCTTCGTTGATTTCGATAGTATCTGTTCTGATCACATCAGGACATGGATCGCAGTTGGCTGGTTCAGTTAGCATCACATCAATTTGTGTTTTGCAAGAACTATTTTCTAACCTAACATGAACCATGTAACTACCTTCTGGCAAACCATTGAATACGTTCGTACTTTGGTAAGAAATTCCATCCAAAGAATATTCAATTGGTAGATTGTTGGGATTGGAATTGGGCATTGCGGAAATGGTAATGCTTCCATCGGACATATCACAAGTTGGCTCAGTAATCGAAGCCATTGCTGACGGTGGTGTTGGCGCAACAATCATTACTGGATTGTTGGCAAAGGCCGTTACACAAGAACCATCAAATTTTCTTATTAAAATATTATAAGTCCCTGCTCCGAGATTTTGGAATAAATTCGTCCCAGAGTAAGTCGCTCCATTGTCAATTGAATATTGGATAGAGCCATTGCCTGGCGCCATTTGAATTTGAATCGAACCATCATCTACACCACAATTGATTGGATGATTGATAAATACATCATCAACTACCAACTGCGTTGGTGCATCAATCGTCTGTATCGCACCAGTTATAGAACAGTTGAACCCAACTGTTCTTACCACAGGTGTATAGGTTCCACCTGCCAGGTTATCAAATATTGAACTGGTTTGAAAAGTCACTCCATTATCTATACTATATTCTAGTGGTTCTGCGCTTGTCGCGAAAAGTTCTATACGACCATCTGTGTTTGAACAAGAAGTAACATTTGAACTGGTTACATTATTCAAAAGTAAATCATGTGTTGCATCTACTTCAAAAATCTGTACAATTGATTCACATGAACCATCGTCAAACCGCATACTCAAAGTATAGCTGGCTGGTGCTAAATTGGAAAAAACATTAGACGCTTGCCAATTCGTGCCATCAATACTGTATTCTAAATTTCCTGCTCCTGAAGCAGTGATTGTAACCGCGCCATCAGTATCGTCGCACGCCGTTGCATCAGTTATGGCTAAACTTGTAACCATAAATCCACCAGCTGCATTCAAATTCAATGTGGTATCAATGACTGGACAAGTTCCGTTGGTATAACGATATGCCACGGTATAAGTCCCTGCTCCGAGGTTGGTAAAATTACCAACACCCGACCAAGTGTTTCCACCGTCGATTGAATATTCAGTGATACTGCTACCAGTTGTAGTGGCAGTGATTGAGCCGTCGTTTCCAGCACAAGATGGCTGCGAAAAGTTTAGCATATTTCGCATTGGAGGCGTTGGTTCTACAATCGCAACGGTATTTCCAACTACCAAACAAGTACCATCCAAAAATCGAACACGTGGGTCATAAGACCCAGGTCCAAGATTTGTAAAAACGGCACTTCTCGTAAATGTTACGCCATCCAATGAGTACTCTATATCATTATCGGGTTGTCCATTTCTACCGTTAGCAAAAACTTCAATTCTTCCGTTATTGGCACCACAATCGGTAATCATGGTTGACTCAACCAAAAGGATTTCTGGTGAATCGCCACCTTCCAATCGAGTTGCACCTGCTGCGGTAACGCATTGGATATCGTCTGTTCTTCTAATTCTAATATCATAAACACCAATCGTCAAATTGCCAAAAACATTGCTGCTTTGCCAAGTTGTTCCACCATCAACTGAGTATTCCAATAAAGAAACTGGATCGGTTCCAATATTTGCATTAACTGTGATTGAGCCATCTGAAGTTGTACAAGTTGGCTGGGTAATATCAACTGTTTCAAAAACAGGAGCATTGGGCGTAACCAAAGTGACCATTCCATCAGTTACTTCACAAGACCCATTGTCATTTCTAACTCGAATCGTATAGGTTCCAGCAGGTAAATTATTGAACACATTGGTCGAAAACCAATCCGCTGGTTCATCTACTGAATATTCTAAAGCACCTGCACCAGTCGCGTTAATTGTAATACTTCCTCCCACTCCAGCACAATCAGGGTTGGTTGAGTCTGTACTTGAAATAGTGGGCGCAACGGGTGCGTTCAATGTAATTTCAGGGCCATTTACCTGACAACTTCCGTCTGTATATCTAACCGTCGTCCCATAAACGCCAGCAGCCAAACCAGTAAAAACATTATCAGCTTGCCAAGTCATACCGTCGAGGCTATACTCTAACGTTCCATTGGCGCCCGTGGCATTGATGGTGATTCGACCATCGGTCAAACCACAATCGGTTGGGTCTGCTTTAGAAAAAGAAAAATTAGGAACGGCAGGTCGAGTCAAGATAATCTCTCTGGCTATGCTTTCACACCAAGTCCCATCAGTCGTATTTCTAACTTTTGCTTGATAGACACCAGGGCCGAGATTATTGAAAAGACTTGGTACTTGCCAAGTTACTCCATTGTCAATTGAGTACTCTGTTGAACCACTTAATGTTCCAACTATTGAAATCTGAATCGTACCATTGTCAGAATCACAATCTGGGTTAATTCCTACCACATCATCAATTTCTGGCTCTGCTGTTTCAAACAACATAACGCCTCCCGCAAATGCCTCACACAGTGAAACCGCATCTCTTACTCTTACTAAATAATTTCCAGTCATCAGGTTAGGAAAAGAGTCGTTGGGAGACCAAGTGCCTCCGTTATCTATGGTGTATTCTAAGCTACCAGAAGTAGCAGTCGCTGTTATTTCTATTAAACCATTTGGGGCACATTGGCCGTTTTTGGTTGTTAAAGTGGTAACAACTGGTGAATCGTCTGAAAATAGTATTACCGTTGTGCCAAATATTTCGCAACCACCCGATGTAGGGCGAATCATAGGTTGGTACAAACCACTTGACAAACCAGTAAATGTGTTTCCAGTTTGCCAAGTAATTCCATTGTTAACACTATACTCAAACATTCCAGTTGAACCTGATGCATTGATAGTAATTGTTCCATCATTATTATCGCATGCTGTTGGGCCAACAACATCAACACCATCAATGACAGGTTGATTTATTTCTTGAACGGTAGCAACGCCAAAAGATGTCACACAAGTTCCTGCTTCTCTAATTGCAATGTTATAATTTCCGAAAGGTAAACCTGAAAATGTTCCACTGACCATCCAAACACTACCGCCATCAATTGAATATTCTAAATTTCCAGTATTGCCCGTGGCTGTAATTGAAATGACGCCATTGGATTGGCCGCAGTCCGTTCCAGTTGCCAAAACGTCAGCAACAATTTCATTTCCATCGCCTCTCAAACTTAAAATTTGAGGGGTTGAAGGGCAACTTCCATTCTGGTTTCTAACCAAAACAGAATAGTCTCCGTCAGTTAAATTCGAGAATATACTTAGCCCTTGCCATGTTGCTCCGCCGTCGATACTCGCTTGCGTAAATCCACTTCCAGAAATGGTTAAAGTTATTTCTCCATCAGCTGTACCACAAGCTGTAGGTTGCACTACATCTACATTTGAAATAGAAGGTTGTGTGGGTGCATTGATGGTGTAAACGCCATATTCGGCTTCACAGGTTCCATCTATATTTCGAGTCCAAATACTGTAAGTACCTCCTGGCAAACCAGAGAAAAAAGTCATTCCTGACCAAGTCATTCCTCCATCAATACTGACTTCAAATGGCTCTGGATCATTTTCAATAATAAAAATTGAACCATCTGTCAAACCACAATCCGTAACATCAGTCACAAGGATATCTGTAACAATTGGTGGTTCTGGAGAAGCCAAAATAATTTCTGGGCCGGTCACAATACAAGAACCGTCAAAGACCCTTACGACAATATTGTAAGTATCTTTTGGTAGATCAGAAAAGGTATTGCTCAATCTAAAATTCATACCACCATCAACTGAATAGTCGAGCGGTTGCACACCATCGTAACTGGCAGAAATCACGATCTCTCCTTCGGTAGCAGCACAAACATTCATACCATTAGTCGTCACGTCATCAATAAAAACTGGAGGAGGAGCAACCAACGTTTCTGTTCCAACGAAGGTCTCGCAAGTACCATCTGAATTTCTAACCATCACATCATAAGTACCTTCGGACAAACCGAGGAAAAATCCATTGGCCGCCCAGGTAGTACCTCCATCTATAGAAAACTGGTAAGTCGCTCCCATTGCTGGCGTTAAACTCACTAAAATCGATCCTTCTGCTCCGTTACAGGTCAATGGATTGGATGATGATGAAGTCGGATCTGTTGGGCCTTGAGGTGCAACCAGTGTTACATCATTCAAATCTACCATACAAGTTCCATCAAAATTACGCATCATCAAATCATAGGTGCCAGAGGCCAAATCTTCAAAAAGATTAGATATTTCCCAGGTTGTTCCTCCATCTATACTGTATGAAATGGTTCCATTTCCACCAGTTGCATTGATGGTAATATCGCCATCAGAGGAATTACAATCAGATGGATTATTGGATTCCACATTGGTCAAAACAGGTGAATCGGGTTCTTCCAAAACAGCGGTGCCAGCATCCGTTACGCAAGTGCTATCGCCATTTCGCATAAAAATATCATAAGTACCTGCTGCTAAATTGACAAACAAGTTGGACGTCGTCCAAGTCACGCCACCATCTCGGCTATATTGTGTTGCACCTACTCCAGGAGAGGCATCAATATCTATACGTCCATCCATCAAACCACAATCCGTTGGGTTGAAAAGCAGTTTATCATTTTCGGTTGGGCTTGCTGGGTCAGCTATCGTTACACCGCCTCCTGTAGTTTGGCAAGTTCCATCTACGTTTCTTACACTCACTTCATATACACCAGCTATTAGGTTTGGAAAACTGTCTGTTGTGAGCCAAGTCATTCCAGCATTGATGCTATACTCATGAGAACCAGTTCCGCCCATTGAAGTGATTTTTATATACCCATCACCAAATCCACAATTTGAAGTATTTTCTTTTGAAATGTCAGCAATCACAGGCGCAGATGGCTCAACTAACATTGAAATACCACCATTCACTGCACAGGTTCCATCTGAATTTCTTACCAAAATTGGATAGCTCCCTTGTCCTAAATCTTCGAAAACATTAGCACTTGACCAAGTGATTCCATCAATACTATATTGCAGCATGCCTGTCCCTCCTGTTGCATTAATCACAATGTCACCATTGTTTGCACTACAATCAGTCGGGTTATTTTTATCAACAGAAGAAATGATAGGCAAAGGTGGCTCAGTCAGTTCTACCATGTTGCCAGTCGCCATGCAAGTTCCACCATTTCTAACTCTTACATCATAATTGCCTGCTGCTAATCCATTAAAAACAGAAGAAAACTGC
>CALLVG010000118.1 GCA_938010715.1 uncultured Saprospiraceae bacterium | reverse complement strand
GTTAGTCATGGGAGTTGAACTTTCTTACATCGTGAGCCAATCAGCATTTGGTGAAACTTCACATTTCAATATGTCAACGGCGTACAATCAAATCATGTGGGCAGTCATGGGTTCAAGTATTGCTTTACTAACAGTTTGGACGGCTTATATTGGTATTTTATTTTTCATAAAAAAGTTTCCAAAATTGCCGCAGAGATATGTTTGGGGCATTCGATTGGGTATTTTATTATTTGTAGTTTTTGCGTTTGAAGGTTTTTTGATGGGAGGTGCAATGACACATACCGTTGGTGGAGTTGACGGAGGCGAAGGTTTACCCGTAACCAATTGGAGTACTAAACACGGAGATTTGCGTATCGCACATTTTTTCGGAATGCATGCTTTGCAAATCGTTCCTCTGGTTTCTTACTTTTTTACTAAAAAGACTTGGCAGACGGTGCTTTTTGCTTTGATTTATTTGGGAGCCGTAACAGCAACTTTGCTTCAAGCATTAGCTGGAAAACCTCTTTTAGATATTTTACAAGCAGTTTAAAGCATTTTTTCAAAAACCCCTTTCTTTTTCACAATCAATTTTCCATACCTTTGCGCATGGAAATACTGCAAGAATCGAAGACCACTTCCCAAGAAAAATTTATCGGCGAGTCATTAACCTTTGATGACGTTTTATTGACGCCTGCCTTTTCAGAAGTTTTACCACGTGATGTTGATGTGTCAACCCAGATTACTCGTGACCTACGAGTGAATGTGCCTATTGTCTCTGCGGCAATGGATACCGTTACCGAAAAAGACTTGGCAATTGCGATTGCTCGGCAAGGTGGAATCGGTATGATTCATAAAAACATGTCGATTGAGGCGCAAGCAGAGCAAGTAAGATCTGTCAAACGATCTGAAAGCGGAATGATCATCGATCCTGTTACATTGAAGCATGACGCCATCATCGGAGATGCACATGCCATCATGCGTCGGTATAAAATTGGCGGTATTCCTATCATTGATGATTCCAATAAACTGATTGGTATTTTGACCAATCGAGATTTACGGTTTGAGACTTCTATGAATCGCCCAGTTAGCGATATCATGACTAAAGAAAATCTCATCACTGCACCAGAAGGAACCGATTTGCAACAAGCAAAAGAAATTTTGCAACGCAACAAAATCGAAAAACTCCCTGTCGTCGATAAAAATGGAATTCTAAAGGGATTGATCACTTTCAAAGACATTATGAAGGTGGTAAACTATCCAATTTCCTGTAAAGATAATTTTGGACGATTGGTCGCTGGAGCAGCTGTTGGCGTAACTGCCGATACCATGGAACGCGTTGAAGCTTTGGTGGCCGTTGGCGTGGATGTGATTTGCGTGGATACAGCGCATGGACATTCAGCGGGCGTTTTACAAGTCATTTCAGAAGTCAAAAAACGATTCAAAGATTTACAAATTATTGGTGGAAATGTAGCAACTGGAAGCGGTGCCAAAGCATTGGTAGATGCAGGTGTTGATGGTGTAAAAGTTGGCGTTGGCCCAGGAAGTATTTGTACTACAAGAGTTGTAGCAGGAGTTGGTGTTGCTCAACTTTCAGCAATTTACAATGCCCATCAAGCGATCAAAAATACAGGCGTTCCTATTATCGGTGATGGTGGAATTCGTTACTCCGGTGATATTGTAAAAGCGATTGCAGCAGGAGCAAGTACGATTATGGCAGGTTCTCTTTTTGCAGGAGTTGAAGAAGCACCAGGCGAAACCATTTTGATGGATGGTAGAAAATTTAAAGTCTATCGAGGCATGGGTTCATTGAGTGCCATGGCAATGGGTTCAAAAGATAGATACTTCCAAGATGTAGAAGATGATTTGAAAAAATTAGTACCAGAAGGAATTGAAGGAAGAGTTCCGTTCAAAGGAAATCTTGGAGAAGTAATGCTTCAATACATCGGAGGTTTACGAGCTGGAATGGGGTATTGCGGTGCAGGTTCAATCAAAGCACTTCAAGACAATGCGCAATTTGTAAGAATCACAAATGCAGGTTACAGAGAAAGTCATCCGCACAATGTGACGATTACAAAAGAAGCTCCGAATTATAGTAGAAGGTAAATGAAGTTGAAGGTTGGATGTTTAAAGTTGTAAGTCCAATTTGCTTACTCAAATGATGCAACACTGCGCCAATTTGTAATAGTCAGGACGACTTGAAGAAAGTTTGTGAATATAGCTTTCTTCGATTTTTCCATTTAATAAAACGAAGACACCGGGCATTTGAAAACTATCGCCCAAGTGACTGCTTGTTGCTTGTATTTTCTGACCTTTATTAACTACGACATCAAAGCCGCGAATAAAAGTACTCAAACCAAAAAGCTGCGTAATCGAGCCTTTTCCAAGTCCAAATAATCTGTAATATTGAGAAGTCGGGTCACTGATATGAGAAACATCAGCAAGATTAAATTTCCCTAAATATTCCTCTGCAACGTCATTTTCGCCCATGTGAACAAAAATGATTTTTGCTCCTGCTGCTTCTATATCTGACCTTCTTTGTGAAATATCGAGGAGTGCTTCTTTGCAAAAAATACAACCAAAATGTCTTAAAAAAATCAACATAACAGGCTGTGTGAACGTCGTACGATACAGATTCAGACCATCATTCGTGGTCATCTGCTCTAACATTTCCTGCTTAATTGGTTGGATGTACATTTTTTTAAAACGAAATTTTAAGACCTATAGAACAACCATTTTTAAGAATGGTTTAAAAAAAAAGGAGCACTCACTGAGTACTCCTTTTTTTATATCTCAAAACGAAATGAATTAAACCAATTTCATTTTATTGAAAACCTTCATCACGTTTTGTACGTGATCTGCAGATTTATGCAATAATTTCATTTCTGATTTATTCAAGTTCAATTCAATTACTTTAGAAATACCTTTCTTTCCTAATTGAACAGGAACGCCTAAGAACATATTTTTCAACCCATACTCGCCCGTCAAACGAACACAACAAGGGAAGATTCTATTCTCATCACGAATGATTGATTCTACCATCTGAGCAGCAGCGGCACCTGGTGCATACCAAGCTGATGTACCCATCAATTTCACTAATTCTCCACCACCTTTTTTCGTACGTTCAACGATGGCTTTCAATTTATCTTTTTCAATCATTTCAGTTACAGGGATACCTGCGACAGTGGTATATCTTGGAAGTGGAACCATTGTGTCTCCGTGACCTCCCATCAATACGGCTTGCAAATCTTTAGGACTTACGCCCAACTCAGTTGCCAAGAATGCACGGTAACGCGCTGTATCTAAGATACCTGCCATACCGAAAACTCTACTTGAGTCTAAGCCCGAAGCTTTCCAAGCTGCAAACGTCATTACATCCAAAGGATTAGAAACAACGATGATGATTGGATTTTTTGAATACTTCAAGATTGACTTCGTTACATCCGTAACAATTTTCGCATTGATACCGATAAGGTCATCACGACTCATACCTGGTTTACGAGGAATACCTGCCGTGATTACTACGACATCAGAACCTTTCGTGTCTTTGTACTTATCGGTTCCTGTCAACTTAGTGCTGTAGTAATCAATTGGTGCTTGCTGCCAACTATCTAAAGCTTTTCCTCTTGCGAAATCACCTTTCAAGTCAAGCAAAACAACTTCGTTTACGACATCTTTGTGCGCCAATACGTTTCCGACAGTAGCCCCAACGTTACCTGCGCCAACAACGGTTACTTTACTCATTTTTTATATTTGAATTTTATTAGGCAGTTTTTTAAAATAGTTTTTAAGCTAAAAAGCCAATCTTAAAGAACCTGATTTTGTAAAATTTTTAAACCGTAGCTCGGCTATGCCTTAAAAATTTTACTTCCTCAGAACCTTCAATCTTGATTTTTCGCTTCTAAAACCTATTTCCAAAAAAACTGCATGGTAGAAATACGGGTTTCAAATTTGGCGCAAATGTAAGAAATTATTTAGGGGTTTGCTGAAAAATATTTGTTCTGACATTAGACTTGACATCTTGACTTTTTCAATCCTTGATTTTTTACTTTTAAAAGTTGAGAGGGTTGTTAGATTGCTAAATGGTTTGATTTTTTTTCGCTTTTCTATAAACAATAAAATAGTCAAGTTGTAGCCGTGTCTCTCGTCAAGAGGACACGGCGTAAGCATTTGCACCAATTAAAATTTAACAATCATTTTTTAATAATGAAACATCTTACTTTTACTACATGAATAAAATAAAACTCATCTGCATGGGAGACAGTCTGACCGAAGGATATGACATTCCTCAAATCACTCGTTGGAGCGATCTTTTACAAAAGGATTTAAAGATTGAAATTATCAATCAAGGTATTTCTGGAGATACGACGGGTGGGATGTTGGCGCGTTTTCAAACAGATGTGCTTGCCGAAAATCCAACCCATGTCATTATCATGGGAGGCACCAATGATTTATGGTTTGGGCTTTCACCAAAATTAATTTTGAGTAATTACCACTCGATGTTGAGGCATGCGCGACGAGCTGGCATCATAACAATCATCGGTTTACCAACAGTTGTTTTTCATGAAGGGTTTTTGGATGAAGATGATTCTCGACTTTTTACTCCACTCCCACAACTGAGCAAACAGATTAACGCTTTTCGCAAACAGTTAGAAATTTATGCAAAAGACCAAGAATTGCCAATGATTGATTTTTCTAAAAACATGACACCCGAACTGTTTTTATCAGATGGCGTACACCCAAATGAGACAGGGAATTTAGTGATGATGAAAAATGCAAAAAGTGTTTTAGAAAAACTCAGAATTTAAAAATCATAACTAACTGATTCTCTCAGTTCATTTTTGATTTCTCATTTTAACCTGCCCGTTATCAGTCAGGCGGGTTTTGATTTGTTTCAATGGATAATCAGCAAAAGAAGAAGAAAAGAGAACGGGAGTTACTTGACCAATTCAAATTGGTCTATCCCGATTTTCCGAAAGGAAAAATATTTGCTTCAGAATCGCCTGATTTTATTTTGAACCCCAATAGAAAACGAACAACTGGAATCGAGTTGATTCAACTGTTTCCAAAAAACAAAAATTTACTTGAAAGCATTCAAACCGCCATTGATAAAAAAGAAGAAAAACTAAGACTCTACCAAAAGAAAATCCTCGAAATTTATTGGCTTATCATTACAACCGATTCACTCCACTTATTCAAATTTAATATTCAAAACTTGGTTGATAAACACGACTTTGAAACTAAATTCGATAAGGTGTTTTTATTTGATTCAAATACGACTAAAATTTATCATTTAGGAACATGTAAAGAATAAATTGTAACAAAGTTGAATAATTATTTTTGAACCATTCCTAAGACGTCCCTACTTAGTCCTTGCTTCCAATCAATCCAGTCTTATGCAAAATCGTCAATTGCGGCCCATAAGCCTTCTGAATATTTTCTTGTGTAAAGACCGCTTTTGTATCGCCGTAAGCAATCAAACGCTGGTTGAGTAAAATGATTTTATTGAAATAATCATTGGCAGAAGAAAGGTCGTGATGTACGACCAAAAGCGTTTTTCCTTCTGATGCTAACTTTTTCAACATTGTGATAATACGCTCCTCTGTTGTCATGTCAACACCAACAAATGGTTCGTCCAAAAAGAAAATATCTGCTTCTTGGCAAAGTGCTCTTGCAATAAAAACACGCTGCTGCTGCCCCCCCGAAAGTTCTCCGATTTGTCTTTCTTTCAAATGGTCGATGCCCATGTCTTTTAGAGCTTGATTGACGATGTCTTTGTCTTTTTGATTGATGCTCGCGAAAATCTTTTTGTGCGGGTAACGCCCCATCATTACGATGTCATAAACCGTTGCAGGAAACTGCCAATCCACATCGTCTCGCTGTGGAACATAAACCACTTTTTTTCTAACTTTAGAAATGTCTTTCCCCAAGACTTTTACCTCACCTGCGTCTGGATCAATCAACCCTAAAATGGCTTTGAAAAGCGTTGATTTCCCTGCGCCGTTTGGACCAATGACGCCGTAGATATTTCCTTCCTCAATATCAAGAAAAATATTGGTGAGAACTCTTTTCTTATCGTAAGAAACCGATATGCCTTTTACTGAAATGGTGGACATTTGATTGGTGTTAATTTAGAAGAATAGAGAGATTTAAGTAGTCTGACAGAATTAGCTTAATAACTTTTCGGCTCTTTTTCCGCCACTCTTCGTGATTTTTTAGTTCCGTATCAACGGATATGCAAAGAAAAAATGCCTTGATTGACGAAAAAATAGCTCAAAAAGTTTTTCTAA
>CALLVG010000117.1 GCA_938010715.1 uncultured Saprospiraceae bacterium | reverse complement strand
GACTACCTGATTTTACAGCTGAGAACCGATTTTAAAATCCGTTCTTATCCGTTTCAATCCGTTGGATTTGTGTCCTATAAAAAGCATAGTTAGAACAACTTATTTTTTAATCATTTAAAATAATAGATAGGACAAAGACTCTCTGATTTTACAGCTGAGAACCGATTTTAAAATCCGTTCTTATCCGTTTCAATCCGTCAAATCCGTGTCCTATCAAAAAAACAAGAACAATGAAAAACATAATATTAATATCATTCCTGGCCATGTTTATGGCTTGCTCAGCGCAAAAAAATACAACATCAACTATAGCAACCGCCACGATTCAAACTTCAGCGGAATGTGGTATGTGCAAAACCACTATCGAAGGAGCCTTCACTGATGTGGATGGAATGATTCTTTACAAGTTGGATGTCCCATCTAAAAAATTGCGTGTCAAATACGATAGCGCGAAAATTTCATTAGATCAGATTCGTCAAATTGTAGCATCCGCTGGTTATGATGCGGATGATGTGGCTTCCAATAGTGATGCTTATGATGCACTTCCTGCTTGTTGCCAGAAGGGTGGCATGGGGAATTGATTTAGCAGAGATAGGACACGGATTTAACGGATTTTTTTGAATTTGAACAGATTTTAAAATCCGTCCTTATCCTTTCAATCCGTTTGATCCGTGTCCCGTAAAAGCGCATTCAGACCAAGTTATTTATGAATGTATAAAATTTTAAAATCCGTTCTTATCTGTTTCAATCCGTCTAATCCGTGTCCCATAAAAGAAAATAGTGAATAGCTTTTACTTCATTAATTCTCTACAATTATTTTTCGAGTTACCACTTTCTCTTCTTTGGTAACTGCCTTTATAAAATACATGCCAGCAACGAGTTGACTGATATTAATATTTGTTTCTTGTTGGTTTGGATTTACTTCCAATGCCTTTTGTCCTTGTAAATTATAGATGGAAACGATTGACAATTGAACGTCTGCTTCAATTGTGATTTCATCCTTTGCTGGATTTGGAAAGGCTTTTAAAACAAAGGCTTCCGAAGGTGAGTCGGAAACACTCGAAACACCAGAGTTTTCACCATTAAACGTTGGAGTCATGGTTTGAAAATTACCCGTTCCATTCGGAAATCTTCCGTAGGAAATATCGGCAGTCTGTTCGACATAACTTACCTCGTCAACAACATCACCTGCTGGATTCACCAAAATAACAGACTCTGCTGCTGCGGATAATTTAAAAGTGGTGTGCAATCCATCTTGCGCTTCATCATCGTCTGCCCAAATAATCAAGTAGCTATTTGCATCAATAGAAGTGCCTTCTGGAAATTCCCATTTCATCAAATCGTCTGCATCATCGGAAAGGAAATATCCACTTAAATCAATCGCTGAATTTCCGTTATTATACAGCTCAATCCAATCATCAAATTCGCCATCTTGGTCTGCTGCCGTAGCATCGTTGGAAGCCATAAATTCATTGATTACCAAATCTCCAACTGTAGGATTCGTAGTCGTTGCCGTGAAGTTATAAAACTCATGTTCTGCTCGTCGTGGAGAAAACATCCCGATATTATCGTTTTCTGCGTAGAGGTAATATTGAGTCAAAGCACCATCAACAGGAATCTCAGCACCAAAAACACCATTATTGGCTGTGCCATCATTGTGCGCTCCGTCATCAAACATTTCTACTTGTTCAAATGCGTCTTCAACATCACTTCGATAACCAACGAAAGCAGTGTTTGCATCTGAAATAGTTGCTGTAATTGTTATCGCTTCATTGATAACTGGGGTAGTTGTTGATAAAATAACATCTGTAATCGTTGGTTCCGTTTGTGTGAAATCTGAAACCCCCAATAAATAGTTATTTCGCCCATCCATCAAAGTTGTAATGCCAGGGTAAGCACTTCGTCCTCCTGCATTTACATCAGCGTTTAAATTCGCAATGAAATTATTGTAGGTGAAAAACTTATTATTATCCGCTTGAACCGAAGCGTCAATCAGTGCTTGAAGTTCTTGAGCAGTTTCTGCATAACTATCGCTATCAAAATTTTCCAACAAAATAGTTTTACAATGAGCCAAGTACATGCGCTTGTAAGTTGGAATTGCTAACAACTTTTGGATCAATGGAAAATCTGCATCATTCTCATGAAGCAAGTGAGTCATTTGTTGTTTTGAAGTGGTGTTATTAAGTCGAATCGTGCCTGTCATTGAAAACTGCCCAAAGGATTCATTTAAGTCCCAAACGACGGGTAAAAAACGGCCAGAGTCATCGCGATACAAATAATAATTTTGCGTAAAGCCGCCAGCGTAACTGTCCAAGTTGACTAAAATATTATTGAATGCGTGCATCCACAAAGTTCGGTTCACATCAAGAATTTTTTCAATATGATCGGTGTGGTTTGCAAGGGTATCACAAAGGTTGATTAGCTCTTGCCAGCCAGCATCTGATTTTAGTTCATAAGCAGCGTAATAAGCAGTGCTGTCTTGACCTTTATAAACCAAATCAGGCAAATCAGTTGCACCTGGCCCCGCTCCTTCAATTGGATTACACTTGATAAACGTATTCTTTTTAGAGTAAAAATACTTGTTGATAAACTTTTTGGAAATGGCTTCTGAGTTGCTGTAAAGTCCAATCAAATTTCCATTTACATAAACATTGGCGTAATTGGAAAGTGGCGCATCCATGTATTGACGCAAAATCTGATAAGACAAAACCTCTCTTAAAAACGACGGATCTTTCGCAACGTTACTCAATTTAATATCGGTATAACCTTCAAATTCTTGATCTTTGTAAGTATCCAATTCTATGTGAAAAGGGTTTTTGGTTTGTTGAGCGTTGTAGGTGCTATTGCCTTTGTATTTTACACCGACACTATCAAATTCGACTCCGTTGACGGTAACATTTTGAGCCATGATATAACCTGCATCTGCAGCATACGCATTGTCCAAAAGCTGATCCCAATTGCTTTCAGCAAAAGTGATTTCAATAGTTTGAATGGTGTTTAAATCATAAAAATCTTGTGCTTGCGTCATGGTAAACATCAACACAAAAAGGGTCGTAACTAAAAACTTCATAAACTGTTTTTTTTTGTAAAATCTCTTTTGGATATAGCATCCTTTGTGTAGGTGTCATTAATTTCGAAAAGGTTGGATATAATTTTCGATATTTTTGGTTTGAAAGATGGAACGGTTGGTCTGTTGGGTAGAAGAATTAGTTTTTTAAAAGAAAATTTTAGAAACATCGATTAAAGCATCAAGCTGTTCCAGTTTGATGCTTTTTTCTTTTTTATAGACGTTTTTTGTTTGATAGGCATCATCTTGTCCTTCTGGGATCGTGCATTTGGAAAATTAGTGTACGCGTGCTCCATTCAAGGTAAAGTATAACTTAGATGTCCTAGCAGATGAGACTTCCGACGATGTGATGTATGTCAATTTAAATTACCTTTTGATAAGTTGATAAAGGCGGGTTAGTAGGGAATATAGCAGCTGAAATAGTGTTACCTACTCACCACAAATCTCCCACTTCCAATTCGTTGATTATCAGCACTTAATACTTCAAAGAAATAAATGCCTTTGGGCAAATGCCCTATACTCAAAGTAGCGTTGCCACCCAATTCTTTCTGTCGTTCTACTACTTGCCCCATAGCATTAACGATGTTGACTTTTGGGCGGCGTACTGTTGCAGGTAGGCGAAAAGTAACTATTTCATCTGCTGGATTGGGAGCAACTTGGATTTCGTTAGGAGTAGTACCGACCTCGTTTGTATTGACAAGAAGACATTCTACTTCATAGCTGATGCTGTCGCAAGAGGGGACTAAACAGCCAGAAGAGTCGAGTTTAAGGATGTAAGAGATCCACCCGAGAGCATCTTTTTTGTTTGAAACGCCAGCAATCAATAAATCTCCAGTTTTTGTCTCTTTTATATCAAGAAACTCACTATAATCATAAACGTCGCCCTTAGTTCGATCTGGCAAAATGTAGGCACGATCAAAAATTAAATCGCCATCTTTATTAAGTCGAAAAATTCTTCCCCTATCTCCCTGATCCCACCAAAATCCACAACCTATTAAATCTCCATTTTTTGCTCTAATCATTCTTAATATATTAAAGTCATATCTACATAAAAATCTATCCCAAATAAAGCTACCATCGAAATTATAAGCACTTACATACCCGTGATAACCACGGGGCCAGAGTGGCAACTCTTGTGTAGCATAATATATAGTTGTAGAATCTTCAGATAAGACAAGTTGCGGAATAAGTCTGTGTGGCTTTGCGCCCGAAATGCCTTTTTCCCATATCAACTGAAAGGCAGAATCTACGATTAAAAAATTCTCATCGAAAGCGGCATCGTCATCCCCTGTTTTATAAGTAATGGCAGTTTGATTATTGGGAAGTTGGATGCTCATTCCAGGACCCGAAAATCTAAAGGTATCTCTGTAGAGTCGTTGATTCAGTAAATTTCCATTCTTATCTATATCCAAGAGCAAGGCTGTTCCTTTGGAAGAGCCTCCTCTAATATTTATGCTGTCAGTTCTGCAAAAAATTCTGAATCCTTGATTGATTTCAGATATAGCAAAAGATTGCTGATAGTCATCAATTTTGTACCTTTTGGCAAATAAGGTATCAAACGGTGTCCCTGTAAACTTCGTGACTATAATATCAGCGGTTTTAATGTCATCTTCACGAATTGTTGCTACATAAAGAAATGTATCAGTATTTACTTCGATCAGAGATTGTCCATAATCAAATAAAATGGAACCAATAGTTGGGCTTGTAAGTATTAAGCTATCGATTAATTCTCCTTCGGAATTTAGTTTGTATAACAACTGGCATTTGTAATCGAATCCACCAACGCCAATTATTTCTCCACTTTCTGTTTCAAAAATATCTTGAGAGTATGAAGAGCGTTCACAAAACTGAAATTCTTTAGTAAAGGTCTGTCCTTTGGTGAGTGAGGAAACGAAAAGAAAGATTGAAAGTGAAATAAATAACCTCATGATAAAATGATATTGTATGGAAGGAGCAGGATTGCTCCTTCCATTGTATTATTCAATTATTTTTGAATTATGATTTTTTGAGTGATAATTCTATTATCCTTCATTCGTACTTTACAGAAATAGATACCTGCAGCCCAGCCCAGCGTATTAACCCGAACTATATTACTAATTCGCCAGAAAGAAGCATTCAAACCCATGCAGTTTTATTTTCGATATTTTTGGTTTGAAAGATGGAACAGGTTGGTCAGTTGGCTAAGTAGCTAAGTAACACAGGCATTCCTGCCTGTGAATGTCACGCTTTAAAAGAAAATTTTAGAAACATCAATCGAAGCATCAAGCTGTTCAAGTTTGATGCTTTTTTCTTTTTTATAGACAGCTTTGGTTTGATAGGAATCGCCTTTTGGATTTTTTAACACTATAATTTCTTGTTTATTAATGTTAATAATCCAATACTCTTTAATCATAGCTCTCGCGTATAACGCCAGTTTTACGCTGCTATCAAACTTCAAAGAAGAATCGGCTACTTCAATCAATAAGTGAGTATCCTCTGATGTGGGATGCTTTTCAAAATAAAAATCTTCGCGAAATTTTAAAATAGCAATGTCAGGTTCTGGTTCTGAATGTTTCCCAATTCTGATTGAATTTTGTGGACTGACAATTATCTTTCTTCCGAATATTTCAATGAAAAGAACTGTAATTCTATTGACGTAACTGATGTGCTTGCGATTTATCGGACTCATAGTAATAATTTCTCCATTGATCAACTCTACTTTGTCTTCAGGTTTTAAAATACCTGCTTCGCCCATTAAGTGGTACTCCTCAACAGTCAACAACCTTCGGTTTAATATTTCAGTCATTTTAATTTCATTTTTTCAAAGATAATAATTTTTTAAAACAGTTAGCTTATAGATCTTTAAAGTCTATCGAAGAAAAAGGTTCGTTGGCGCTTACTTTTACTCGTCGAATTGGATTCGACGATACGTTTTTTTGTTACTAAAAACGGTTACAAAACCACCTTTTGTGCCCCTTTTGTGCCTTTTGTGGTTCAAAAAAAACAATCCACTTTTTATTACCTCCCCTAAAATCCTTACCTTACAGCCCAACCTTTAACATGCGTCATGACAATAGAGAAAGCAAAAACGGCACTCAAAAAATACTTCGGATATGATGAGTTTCGTCCACTTCAAGATGAGATCATACAGTCAGTTTATGATGGAAAAGATACCGTCGTGATCATGCCGACGGGCGGTGGTAAATCTGTCTGTTTCCAAATACCAGCCGTGACGATGGAAGGAACTGCTTTGGTCGTTTCTCCGCTCATTGCTTTGATGAAAGATCAAGTAGAAAGCATGCGCGCGATTGGCATCAAAGCCGCTTTTTTAAATTCCTCTATTACTGCCAATGAACGCTTTGAAATCGAAGGTCAGTTCCAAAGTGGAACCTTAGATTTGCTTTATGTCTCGCCTGAAAAACTGGCGTCTCAAGATTTTCAATCTGTTTTGGGTTCTGCGAAAATCAGTTTGTTTGCGATTGATGAAGCACATTGTATTTCTTCGTGGGGACATAATTTTAGACCAGAATATCGTCAACTCAAATTATTAAAACAGAAGTTTCCAAACATACCTGTGATTGCCTTGACCGCCACGGCAGATAAAGTGACTCGAAAAGATATTGGGGAGCAATTAAATTTAGTTGAACCCAAACTATTCCTCGCCTCTTTCGATAGACCAAATTTGAAATTGGAAGTTCGACCTGGTCAAAAACGTTGGGAACAAATCATCAATTTCGTTTCGAATCATAGAGATGAGGCAGGCATTATTTATGCGATGAGTCGCAAAAGTTGTGAATCGCTTGCCGCGAAATTACAAGGCAAAGGCCTTAAAGCAAATTACTACCACGCAGGCATGAACTCCGACCAACGGAACAAAATTCAAGAGTCCTTTATCAATGATGAAATAGACATCATCTGCGCGACGGTAGCCTTCGGAATGGGAATCGATAAATCCAATATTCGCTGGGTGATACATTATAACTTGCCAAAGAATATCGAAAATTTCTACCAAGAAATCGGTCGAGCAGGACGTGATGGTGCGAATGCCGATACCATGCTTTTTTACAGCTACGCCGACATCATGTTTTTGAAAAAAATTATCGAAGACGATGGGGATAATGGTCGCGAACTTATGCAAAGCAAATTGGATAGATTGCAGCAATATGCGACTTCTCCGATTTGTCGTCGGAAGACCTTGCTCAGTTACTTTGGCGAGTACCTTGCTGAGAATTGTGGCAACTGCGATGTCTGCGATATGCCACCCACTTCGATTGATGGTACGGAGTTGGCACAGATGGCATTATCTGCCGTTTATAGAATGAATGGCCAAGCCAATTCCAATATTCTGATTGATGTGCTTCGTGGCTCGGGGAGAAGAGAAATTGTGGAAAACGGTTTTCAAAATATAAAAACTTATGGGGTGGGGCGAGCCTACACTTACCTCGATTGGCGAGCATATATTGAGCAATTGATACAACAAGGATTTTTGGAAATTGCACTCGATGATAGTTACAAACTCAAACTTACCAAAGCCAGTCAAGATGTACTTTTCAATAGTTTGAAAGTACAACTGGTCAAACCCGCCAGCATCAAGGAGCGCGAAGAAAGCGCTGCCGCAAGTGCTGCCACCAAACAAGGAAAAACGGCAGATTTTACTTGGGATACAGAACTCTTTCAAGTGCTCAAAGCACTTCGTTACAAAATGGCGAAAGCAGCAGCTATTCCTCCATATATTATTTTCGGTGATAAAGCGCTTCAAGAAATGGCTGCGGCAAAACCAATTACGCGTGACAATTTCTTAACCATTAGTGGAGTGGGAGAGCGGAAAGCCGATCAGTATGGAACCGAATTTTTGGGCGCCATCAAAGCATACGGAAAAGAAAAAGGAATTCCTGATGAAGACATGTTCAAACCAGTTTTGAAAGCATCTTCAAAATCAAGAGCATCCAAAACGTCAAAATCAGCTAAAATTCCGACGCGCCAAATCACTTTGGAATTTTACAATAAAGGACTAAGTCTCGTCGAAATCGCCCGCGAACGAGGCCTTAAGAAAAACACCTTATTGGATCATTTACTCTACTACCATCGCGATGGTTTAGAAATTGATATCGAATCAATCGTCGATTATGATGAAGATTTATTGAAAAAAATAAAAGACCTTACTTACCAACAAGAGGACTCACCTCCTAAAATGACACCTGTTTTTGTGGCCTTGGATGAAAAGGTATCTTTTGATCAGATAAGAATCTATTTCGCGATTTTGGAAACGAGGGGAGCGTTATGATTGGATTGAAAAAGTTATCATTCTGCTGGATGCCAAAACACTTTTTTGAATCCAACAACTTTATGATTTTCAACAGTTACTCCTTCATTTTCTAACATCTCTTGCATAAAAGTAGGAGAGGGAAAAGCATTGCGACCAGAAAGTTCGCCTTTTGAGTTGAGGACTCGATGCGCAGGCAATCCATCCATCATTACCGAATTCTTGAGGGCAAAACCCACCATGCGAGCCGAACCCAAAGCTAAATAATCAGCAATCGCGCCATAAGAAGTTACCCTTCCTACAGGAATCGTTCTTACGACTTCATGAACTTGTTCGATGTAATGTTTCTTTTTAAAAATCAAATTAGGCAATTTTGTAGCTCAAATATAAGTTGAATCTTTTGGAATAAAATCCACAGATGTAATTCGTGGTTTTTGTAGAAGGGATTCATGAATCCCCTCCACGAAAACATAAATTTTTAATATATGAGATACCTATTCATTTCCGTTTTGGTTTTACTATCAATTGGATTGTCTGCACAAGATATCGTTTGGTTGACCCCAACGGAGCACGACTTTGGCGAGTTCAAAAGATATGATTTACAACAAGTAGATTTTGAATTTCAAAACAATACGGACGAACCAGTTGTCGTGGATAACGTCCGTGCCGCTTGTGGTTGCACCTCTCCCAATTGGAGCGAAGAACCAATCTTACCTGGCGAAAAAGGAAAAATCACAGTAGAATACGATGCCCGTAAGGTTGGCTATTTTTATAAAAAAGTAAAAGTCTATTTCAGTGGTATTCGAAAAGGACATAAGTTATATGTTGAGGGAGATGTCGTCGAAGTAGTCGAAGAATAAGGTACGTTTGTCGAAATTCTATATTCATTTAAAGAAAACTATAGTCAAAAATACACCTTTCGTCGATTCCTTCGGCGAAGTCATCGAAGTTAAGGACTTCGTAACATTTGCAAGGTCAATTTTTCAAGTATATTTGCTGCTCGTTATCGAATTTGATTTATTGACAAATTCTCTGACTTAGTACTATGGATAAAAGTTACTTGTCTCCCTTTGGAGGGAGATGTCGTTAGACAGAGGGAGGAATTTTCCACTTAATCCGAGAATTCCTCCCCCTTTATCCCCCTCCAAAGGGGGGACATTAGCGTTAAACATTTATCTGATTTTTTAGTCTTTGTCATTCTAATTTTCAATAGATTTTTTTTCTAAAAGTTATATCTAATTCTCCTATGGGATTTTTGATTTTTTTATTGGTTTTCTATGTTTTAGTAAGCCTCAGTTTATATAAAGTTTTTGAAAAAGCAGGTGTCGCTCCGATGAAAGCATTGATACCAGGTGTCAATTTTGCAGAGTGGTGCAAACTCATTGGTCGGCCTCCAGCTTATGCTTTGTGGTTACTTTTTCCAATTGTCAATATTTTTATTTTCTCAGGAATGGCAGTTGATTTGATGCGCTCATTTGGAAATTATGGTTTTAAAGAATCTGCTTTGGCAGTGGTTTTGAATCCAGTAGCGAATTGGTGGTTGGGTTCCAACAAAGACCAAAAATATGTGGGTCCAACCCTTATCGCAGAAAAAGAGTATGAAGAGAAATTAGCCGCAGCTTTCGAAAGTGATAACAAAAGAGAATACAAAAAACTCCAAGCCAACAATCCATACAAAAAAACGCAAACGCGCGAATGGGCAGAAGCGATCATCTTTGCGGTGTTTGCAGCAGCATTTATCCGTATGTTTTTGATTGAGGCCTATGTGATTCCGACTTCCTCGATGGAAGGTTCTTTGAATGTGGGAGATTATCTTTTTGTAAGTAAAGCACATTACGGAATGCGGACACCGAAGACCATTGCAATGTTCCCACTTTTACACAATAGAATTCCTTTTATTAATAAAGAATCTTATTTGAAAACCCCGAGTCTGGACTTTCATCGATTGCCAGCAATTGAAACAATTGATAGAAACGATCCAGTGGTTTTCAATTACCCAGAAGGAGATAGTGTTTATGTTTTTCCAGAAAGGACTTATAGCATCCATGATTATAAAAGGGGAGCAATTTCTCAGCGTCGTGGACAACAAATAAAAACTGGAAATGCAGATTTAGCAGTTCGGCCAATTGATAAAAAAGACCATTATATCAAACGATGCGTGGCGATTGCAGGAGATACGATTCAGATAAAAGATCGCCAATTATACATCAACGGTCAACCAGCTGAAAATCCAACAAATATTCAATTTAGCTACCTCGTAACTTTTCCAAGTGGATTGAATACTAATAAGTTCAGCGATTGGAATATCAGCCCAGAAGACACGGGTGATTATGGTAACGGACAGATGGCTGGGAATAATCCATTGGGAGAAAACCATAGAGTTTTAGTTTTGAATGAAGCGCAAAAAGAAAAACTCAAAACGCTTGATAAAAATATCAAAATCATTCCTAATCGAAAGTATTTGATTAAGAATTTAGATACGAAACAGGCGTCGCTTCAAGCAGCAGGAATTGGACAAGAGTATTTCAGATATGCAACTTCACAAACGAGTGGTTACTTCACGTTGACTCAAGATTTATTGAACAAATTATATGAAGTTGATAGCACAGTTGTCGCTATCCCTCAAAATGATTCAGAACGTTTATTTCCACATGACCCCATCAATTTCAAACATCACCGTTCGGTCGATGATTTTGGACCAATTTGGGTTCCTAAAAAAGGAGCAACCGTTTCATTGACCACCAAAAATATTGCTCTTTACAAAAGAATCATTTCTGTTTATGAAGAAAATGATTTGAAAGTTACAGGCGGAAAAATCATGATAAACGGAAAAGAAACAAATGAATATACTTTCAAACAGGACTACTATTGGATGATGGGAGACAACCGTCACAACTCAGAAGATTCAAGAGTTTGGGGATTTGTACCGTTTGATCACGTGGTGGGTAAGCCACTTTTCATTTGGTTCTCAACCAAAGAAGGAAGTATGTTTAAAGGCATCAATTGGGATCGAATTTTTACTTCTGCGGACAAGCGGTAGGATTATGTCTTTTATTGTTTTTTAGCTATTGAGGCGCGTAGCGACGTCCCAGTTGGTAGAAAAAAATGAATCAGATAATGAAAAAAGGCGCGTAGCGTCGGCACGGTTAATTTGAAACGACGGTGACGACGCTACGCGCCTTTTTTTCTCTCTGTTGGAAAATATTCTACCAACGGTGTCAGGGCTAACGCCCTTCTTGCTCTCATGGCTCATCGTCTTTTATTTTACAAACAGTGTCGCCACAAACGTGGCTTTGAGTGGACATTTTTTTTGAACGTATCGTTGAATCCATTCGACGAGTCAACAAGTCATACTAATACCCATCGAATTGGATTCGATGGTACGTTTAAATTCAGAATTCGTATTGACTGTGAAAAAATAAAATATACTCTTAAAATTCTAAACTAACTTCTTTGTGCCTTTTTTCATTAGAAGAATAGGTGTGTGTGTGTGAAAAGGGCGTTAGCCCTGATCCCGTTTGTAGAAAATTTGAACCAATGGCATCGTTCAGCCACGTAGTGGCGGCTCCGTTAGTTCGTGATTGACGGTGCCAGGGATAACGCCCTTCCTAATCAAGGTTTATCAATTTTTCTACAAACACCGTCACCACTACGTGGCTTTGTCAAAGTCGAGTGCTTTATTTCGCTGTATTTTATGTCATTCTCTATTCAATACTCACTCCCTCCAAAAAATCACTTTCCCCAATCGTCTTCCCATAATTAGAGTCAGAATCAATAGTAATTTTCCACACACTATTTATCTTTTCCAAAGCAACTTGAAAAAGGCCATAATGTGATTCGCTTGTGCCATCAGGTTGGAGATAAGTTGTTTTGTAAATGCCTTTTTCGAAAGCGATATTTTCGTTGGCGATTCTTTCGGTGAAACGTAGTTTGAGAACTATTTTTTTGCCTTTTGCTTTGTTTTTGGGCCACCATTCTTTGATGTCATTGGCGTATGCTTCTTTGGTTCTGACCTTTCCATTGTCGGGGTTTACTCGTATCATTTCTTCTGCGTGTAAATCAATAAAAGTCTCGACATCATATTCAGAATAAGCTTTCATAAAAGGAATCCAAACTTGTTCATTGATGAGATCTTGTTCTTTAGTAGTTTTACAATTTGAAATGAATAAAACAACCATTAGCAAAAAGAAATATCGGAAGATGACTTTCATAATAAAATGATTTTGTTTTGATGGTTTAAACTAAGACCTTGCGACCTCGTTCTCAAAGTCGTGCATTAAAAAATGGTTCTTAGACAATGGCGTTACTTGGATTGATTTTCCCAAGCGTTACTTGTCCCCCTTTGGAGGGGGATAAAGGGGGAGGAATTTTCGTGTATAGTAGAAATTCCTCCCTCTGCCTGTCGGCATCTCCCTCCGAAGGGAGACAAGTAACGCTTAAACCTAATTTTAAAATCACGGGATTTGTCTAAGAGCCAAAAAATCAACGAAACCATTCATGAGTGCAAAACACACTATTTCTCCAAAGAAATTGACTTTGGACATCATTACTGATATCCGTGAAAAACAATCGAAATTATCGCTTTCAAAAGAAAGCCGCGAACGAATACGTAAAAATCGCCAATATTTAGAAAATAAAATCGCATCAGAAGATCGCGCATTTTATGGAATCAACACTGGTTTTGGCTCATTGAGAAATCAACGGATTTCTAAAGAAGACCTTTCGGAACTACAAGAAAATCTCGTAAAATCACATGCTGCTGGCACAGGCGATGTCGTTCCTGATGAAATCGTCAAATTGATGCTTTTGTTGAAAATTCACAGTTTGTCCCTGGGGTGTTCTGGCGTACGAGTGGAATTGGTAGA
>CALLVG010000116.1 GCA_938010715.1 uncultured Saprospiraceae bacterium | reverse complement strand
TTTGATGCTTCGTTGGGGAATAACTTGGAAGATGTATGACTGATTAAGTTTATTAAATTTATTAAATTTATTAAATTGTAACTCTTTGACAATCAATTAGTTGCAGGTATTACATACTTTTTTTTGGAACCAGATTAGCCTAAATCACCTTAATAAACCAATCAACTAATTACATCCTCTCGGGCATTTCAATTCCTAACAAATCCATAGCAGAAGCCAGAACAGTAGCAACCATTTTACTAAGTTGAATTCTAAATGCCATTGCCTCTTCAGATTCTGCTTTTAATATTGAATGGTCATGATAAAATTTATGGAAATCTTTTGCTAAATTATAGCAGAAATTTGCAATCGAAGATGGATCCAAATCTTTTGCAGCAAGCTGAATCAAAGAGGGATAAGTAAACAAAGAAGTAAGTAATTCTTTTTCCTGTGCTTCAATTTTCACATAATTATCTCCTATTGCCAAATCAATTTCTTGGGTGGCAGCTTTTCGTAAAATTGATTGAATTCTCACATAAGCATTCTGAACATAAGGTCCAGTTTGACCTTGCAAATCAACTGACTCTTTTGGATCAAAAATCATTCTTTTCTTTGGTCCTACTTTTATGATAAAGAACTTGAGTGCTGCTAATCCAATTCTTCTATAAATTTCATTTCTTTCTTCTGGAGAAAGTTCTTCAATTTCACCTCTTTCGACTGAGTTCTTTCTTACCTCTTCAATTACCTCAGCAATCAAATCATCAGCGTCAACTACAGTTCCTTCTCTCGATTTCATTTTACCAGTTGGTAGATCAACCATGCCGTAGCTCAAGTGATGAAGGTCAGTTGCGTAAGGTTCGCCCAATCTTTTAAGGGTTTCAAACAAAACTTTAAAATGATAGTCCTGCTCATCAGCTACGACATAAACCATTTTTTCAACTCCAAAATCTTGGTACCTCAAATTGGCTGTTCCAATGTCTTGGGTGATGTAAACGGAAGTTCCATCGCTTCTCAAAACAATTTTTTCATCCATTTTGGCATCCGTCAAATCAATCCAAACTGAACCGTCTTCTTTTTTGAAAAAGACTTTGTCATTCAGTCCTTTTTCAATCATCTCCTTACCCAAAAGGTAAGTATTTGACTCATAGTATAATTTATCAAAATCAACACCCAAACTATCATAGGTCACCTCGAATCCATCATATACCCAACCATTCATTTTTTTCCAAAGGGCAACCGTTTCTTCATCACCTGCTTCCCATTTTAGGAGCATTTCTTTTGCGGCTTTCCCAAGTTGGCTTTGATTATTAAAATAGCTTTGTTTGTACTTTTTAAAATACTCTTCTTCCGTTTGTTCTCCTTTTTTGTGGGAAAGGAAATGTTCAATGCCTTCTTCAGATTGTTGCCAAGCAGTGTATTCTGCTTTGAATTTAGATTCAAATTCTACGTAAAATTTTCCGACAAAGTGGTCACCTTTTTTGCCTGTATTTTCTGGAGTTCCGCCTTCGCCAAATTTTTTCCAAGCCAACATGCTTTTACAAATCGCTATCCCTCTGTCGTTAATAATCTGAACATTTACAACCTCATTTCCTGCTGCTTTTAAAATTTTTGAACTTGACCAACCGAGTAAGATATTTCTGATGTGTCCAAGGTGCAATGGTTTGTTTGTATTAGGAGAAGCAAACTCTACCATTACTTTTTTGCCAGTCGGCTCACCCTTCCCAAATGATTGATTATCAACGTTTTGAGAAAGAAAACCTTTCCAAAATTCATCACTAAATGAAAAATTCAGAAAACCCTTTACTACATTAAAACCTGAAATTTCAGAAACATTCGTTTGAAGGTAATTACCAATTTCTTCAGCAATTTGAGGAGGTGATTTTTTACCAATTTTAGTATAGGGAAAAACTACTAAAGTATAGTCTCCATCAAATTCTTTCCTTGTAGGATTAAGAATGACGCTGCCCGCCTCAATTTTTTCACTATAAAGATTTTCGATAGCATTTTTAACCCCTTCTTTTACAGTTTCTAAAATATTCATTTGTTATTCTTTCTCATTAATAAAATCATCATCTCGCAAAATGATCGCAAATTTAATAAAATCGACTGCTTCACTCCTTTATTGAGAAGAGAAGTTTTTTAAGAATAAAAAAATGGCCACCGGAATAGTTCCGATGACCATATATTTTTAGACACAAAGTCTGAAATGAATTACTTCGTTACAATAAATTTATTGACACTAAATCCTTCATCCGTAATGGTATTCATCAAGTATGCCCCTGAATTAAAATTAGAAACATTGAATTGCAAAGTTTGCTTTTGAACGTTTTCAAATTTTTGTTCAGCGATTCTTTTCCCTGAAAGGTCTGTGATTACAACTCTTACGACTTTTGAATTTTCTTCTAAATCCAATTCTAATGAAACGACATCAGAAGTAGGATTAGGAAAAACTTTCACTTTAGCCAATTCTAAAGCTTGATTTTCAGTGGAAGTAAAACCAGCTAAGTGCAATCTTACGACATGATTACTATTTGAAGCCCATCCTCCAGTAAAGAAATTGGTAGGCTCATAAATCAAAGTACTTGGTAATGGATAGTTGGTAGCACCTGAAATTGAAAAGAATGGAGCTTTTCCGATTCCAGCAGTTTCACCTAAATATTGAACCATAACTGCGTATCCACCATCAGGCTTCATCGTAATAGGATCAAAGAAAGGGACAGTTATCAATCCATGTTCAGTTTCAGAACCGTCCATAGTGTATCCACCAAATCCAACGATTTCAAAATCTGGGTAATCAGCCCCTAAAATACCATCACCATCAGGATCCATATCATAAACAACCAATGAAAATAAATCTGCATTAGGATTATTGGTGAATAGCGTATCTGGATTTCCAATTGCAAAAGTTGCATGAGTTGCAGTTGCTCCATTTGGACCAGTGTAATATGCAGAGCCCACATGGAATTCATTTCCTGCATCTACAAATCGCTCATTTCCAATTGAAATAGAAGTAGTTGGATTTCCTAAATCGACAGAATAGGTATAATCTGTCATTTCAAACGGAGAACGTAAAGTATCTGTATTCAAATTAGAAGTAAACATGACCATGTGACTCCCCATTTGTGTTGGCGTGAAGCCAGTAAATGTAATCGTAGAGTCTGCTAATGGTGGTACCTCAGCAGTCCCAGTTAACTCGGTAACAGTTCCGTCTGGCTCAATCAAAGTAGCAGTAACTACTGGATTTACGGTTGCTGAAGAATCTTCGTTGAAGTAGTTAACCATTGGAGTAATCGCCAATGCTTGATCCAATGGAGTTTGGTATGCGAATGGAGCAACATTATTAGTTAAGTTTCTCAATTCAAAAGCGCCCATCACTGTAACTCCTGCGTCTAGTTGAGAAGCTAAAATTTCTGATGTTAACCTTGAAGCAAAAATAGCAGGAATCGTTACTGGCTCCATCATGGCACCCCATAACATTCCAAATAAGGTTTGAGAATCATCATCTGGATTATCATAATGGTTCACGATGATAACACCAACTGCACCGGCCAATTCTGCATTCCAAACTTTTGTACTAAAATTACAAGCACCTCTTCTAATCAAGGCTAACTTACCTGTAAGATCACCAACAACAGGAGCACAACATAAGCTATCGGTAGCATCATAGGCCCAGACAACCTCTCCACGCACATCTTTTGCTAAAGTTGGCCCCCAAATTCCTGGTGTGCCAGATGCATCAGCAGACATCGTGGTGTAATCATAAACCCCCGCAATAGCGGAAGGCGCTTCGATAACAAAATCAACTGGATATGGAGATTCATCGTTGATTTGTGCAAGAAGGAAGCTAGAGGTACAAATAATCGCACCTAATAGTGTAAATATTTTTTTCATAAACTGGTAAAATTTGTATTAATAATAATATGATCGAAGATAAAGATAAGTATCGCTTTCCTTTTATAAATCATCATTTTTTGAAGTATTCTTGACAAAATTTCAGCTTAAGTTTTGGGTTCACGCATGGTTCCCATCATTTCCTCAATAACAAATAAAAAATAATAGACTTTATTCTAAAATACTTGGGTGTAATCGAATACTTCTTTTTCCGCTACTTTTCGTAAAAAATAGAACCGTAGATTAGATTTTTTGCCTCAGTTACCAAAAAAATAAGCACTTTTTGCTCTACAAACTATTTGAGACTGAAGTCTATTTTGTAATAAAAAAAACTGGCCATCAGAATGATTCTAATGACCAGTTTCTATTTTCAAATTTTGAATGAATTATTAGATTTTATTCAAAAAAAATTTTGTTTGCAAGCAAATAAATAGCTTAAGTTAAATAATCGTCATTTCTGGCAGAGCAGATTTTTTGCTAATCAAGGCAAAAAATCTTTGCATAGCCGCGCTATGGAAATATTTTTTAACGTAGGGTAGCGAAAAATTTGTTTGTCAAAAATGTGTCGATTATCTGAGTTAGGCTACTTACCTCTTTTTCCCCTACAAACTATTTCAGAATAAAATCTATTTATTCACAACAAATTTATTGACTCTAAATCCTTCATCTGTAATGATGTTCATTAAGTAAGCACCATTACTGAAAGTAGAAACATTGAAATTAAAAGTTTGAGATTTTACATTCTCAAATTTTTGACTCAACAATTGCTTACCTGACAAATCAGTAATAACTATTCTCACATTTTCAGAATTTTCGTTCAAATCCAATTCAACATTAAGATTATCTGAAACTGGATTAGGGAAAATATTTACTTTTGAAGATTCCAAAAGTTCTAAATCATTTTTAGTAGAAGTAAATCCGTCAAGATGTAATCTAACTACGTGATTATTATTTGACGCCCATCCACCAGTGAAGAAACTTGGTGGCTCATAAACAAGCGTACTTGGTAACGGATAGTTTGTCGCACCTGCAATTGAGAAAGTGGGTGCTTTACCAATCCCTGCAGTTTCACCTAAATATTGAACCATTATTGCATATCCACCATCTGCTTTCATTACAATTGGGTCAAAAAATTCAACTGTAAGGAGCTCATGTGGTTGTTCGTTTCCAGTCATGGTGTAACCTCCAAAGCCAACAATTTCAAAATCTGGATAATCTGCACCCAAAATCCCATCTCCATCTGGATCCATATCATAAACCACCAAAGAAAACAGATCAGCGTTTGGATTATTGGTAAATAAAGTATCAGGATTACCAATTGCAAAACTGGCCCAAGTTGCTACTCCACCATCAGGCCCAGTGTAAAAGGCAGACCCAACATGAAACTCATTCCCAGCAGTTACAAAACGATCATTTCCAATAGAAACAGCAGCAGATGGATCTCCTGTATCAACAGCAAAGGTGTGTTCAGTCATTACAAAGGGAGAACGAAGTGTATCAGCATTAATATCTGTGGTAAACATTACCATGTGCGATCCCATTTGAGTAGGAACAAACTGAGTAAAAGTCAAAGTTGAATCTCCGAGTGGCCCTACGGAAACAGCTTGGTCTTCTACAGTCACCGTTCCATCAGGTTCAGTAATAGTAGCCTTAATATTTACATCGACCATTGCTGTGGAATCATCATTGAAATAATCAACACTTGGTGTCAAAGGTAAAACTTGACTCAATGGGGTTTGATAAGCAAATGGAGCTGAATTGTTAGTTAGATTTCTGAGATCAAAAGCTGCCATTACAGTATTGCCAGCATCTAACTCAGATAAAATAATAACTCCTGTTGATCTTGAAACAAATACTGCAGGAATAGTTACAGGTTCCATATTTGCACCTAATGCCATGTTGATCACAGTTTCGTCATTATTCTCAGGATCATCAAAGTGATTGACAATAATTACTCCTACCGCGCCAGCCTGCTCAGCATTCCAAATTTTTGTACTAAAATTACAAGCACCACGACGAATTAACGCCATTTTGCCTGTCAAATCATTTACTACAGCCGCACATGCAAGACTATCTGTTGCATCATAGGCCCAAATGACTTCTGCCCTCAAGTCACGATTCAACATTGGCCCCCAATCATCGGCCTGAGTACCATAATCATAATTGCCTGCAATTGATGTTGGATTTTCAATTAAAAAATCAATTGGAAAAGGAGAGCCTGTGTTAATCTGCCCCCATCCAATTGATAGAAAAGAAATACAAAAAAGAAAAGTAAATAATTTTTTCATAAACTGGTAAATTTTGAATTAACAATAATATTTATTGAAGATAAAGATAAGAATTGCTTCTCAGCTATAATTCACTATTTTTTGATGTGTTCTTGACAAAATTTCGGTTAATAAATTTGAATTGACGTCTTATTTGTACCTTTTTCGCTCTATTAATTCGATACTTATTTATTTCTTTTAAATTGAATAATCATGAAGAAAATTTACCTAATTTTCGGTCTTCTATTTTGTGGAGGACTTTCTTACGGTCAATTTGGACCAGACTTATTACCTAAAGATTCTCCTTTAAAACAAGGAGTAAAAGTTTCTTTACATGAAAAAGAGATTGCTGCTTTTAATGCGGTGCCAAACCTTTCACCAGTAAAGCCCAACCCAAACCTTATAGGCGCTGTCAGAGCTGGAAAGGAAGTTTTTGTTGGTCAAAGCACCTATGATTTACAATCGAACAGCAGTATTCAAAACCGAATTATTAATCATGGTGATGGAACACTTTCGGTAAGTTGGACTATGGCTACTGATACAGATTGGGCAGATCGAGGTTCAGGGTACAACTTTTTTGATGGCACTGCTTGGGGTGCACAACCGACAAGCAGATTAGAGCAAACTCGTAGAACAGGTTGGCCTTCATTAAATAGATTAGGAAATGGTAGTGATGTCATTATCTCTCACTTCTCTCCTCCTCCCTATGACGGAAATGTATTGAGAAGAGGCGCAGACGGAACGTGGAGTGAAAAAGATTTAGGTACTTTGACGGCACCTATTGGATGCCTTTGGCCAAGATCTACCACTGGAGGACCTGACGGAAACACAATCCATGCCATCGCAATAACAACACCAGCTGCATTGGATGGTGCAGTTTATAAAGGGATGGACGGTCACTTACTTTATTTCCGCTCTTTAGATGGAGGAGACACATTTGATAAAGTAGATATGGTCATTCCAGGAATTGACTCTACCCAATATGCAAATTTAGGTGGAGATGATTATGCAATACACGCTAACGGAAATACTGTGGCTGTAATGGTCATGGCTGCTTGGGGTGATGTGAAAGTTATGAAATCAGAAGATAATGGTGAAACTTGGACGGAACATATTGTAAAAGACTTTCCACTTCCAGCGCCTTACATTGAGGCCAATGGATATGATGAGTCAATGTGGCCAAATGATACTTTCCCTTCTACTGATGGAGCAGGAACTGTTTTGGTAGATGGTAATGGAAAAGTTCATGCTATGTATTCTGAAGTAGCTGTAACAGACGATAACTTTGGCGATGCTTCATGGTCTTTCTTCCCAGGTTTAAACACTATAAACTACTGGAACGAAAGCATGGGTAATGATTCTATTATCCCAATAGCAAGTTACATGGACGAAGATGGAAATGGAACATTCGATGTTGGAAATAATGAGTTTGGAGCTTATGGACAGGGATATGCAAGTTACCCTTCAATGGGCATGGATGCTTCTGGTAACGTATTTATGGTTTATTCAACAATTTCTGAGCTAAACCCTAACGAAAACGCACAGCAAGGAAATCAGCATTTCCGTAGATTGTTTGTTTGTGGTTCTACTGATGGGGGTGCTAATTGGAACGATCCAGTTGGAATCATTACTGCTGAATTTGCTGATGATTTCTTCTTTTCATTCATTGAAGCAGTTTTCCCGTCTATGGCTAATTTAGTTGATGATCACTTACACATAGTTTATCAGCAAGATTATGAGCCAGGTATTGCAGTTTCGGGTGATACAGATCCTTCAGGTGATAACTTTATTACTTATACCAAAATTCCAGTTGAATACGCACTTGGCATATCAAGTACAAAAGATGTAATTGCGCCTGAGCAAATTAACTTCACAATTACACCAAATCCAGCTTCCGAAGCGGCTTACTTAAACTTTGAGTTAGAAGAAGCAGGTAGCGTAAATATGGAACTTTTCAACCAAATCGGTCAGAAAGTTGCTGATTTTGGAACAGCGAATTATCCAACAGGTAATTTCTCTAAAGAGATTTCTTTATCTGGGATTGCAAAGGGTACTTATGTTGTAAAATTGCAAACTGAAAAAACAGTTACATCAAAATTAATAGTGGTTGAATAACCATAGATTTTGATTAAATGCATAAAAAAGCTGATTCAGGTTATCTGAATCAGCTTTTTTTATGTGGTTCATTGGGTTAAAATCATCGTTTGTCGAAATAATTAAGGTATTTATCCTTTTTAACCTTATCTTACCTTTCTGAAAAGTGACTAAATTTCTAAACTAATATTTCCCTATAATTATGATTTCAAATAACCTTAAAAAGAAAGCAGTTTTGTTTACCTCAATTTTTAGTTTGAGCTGTTTTATATACTTAAATTTATTTGTGAGGTCAGAAATTAGAACTTCAAACTTTGAAGCTGAAATAGAACAAGCAGAAGATTTGAATAGTCCAAAAATAATGACTCCAGATTTAAAGGTAGTTAGCCGATTTATTGAAGTTAGCAAGAAAGTTTTGCAGACTATCCATTAATTTTTAAAATTCAGCTAAATTCTTATAAACTAAATCAACAGGCAAACCCATAATGTTTGCGTATGTACCTTCTATTTTTGAAATTTTGCAGTGCCCCAACCACTCTTGCACTCCGTAAGAACCTGCTTTATCGAAAGGTTTGTATCGGTCGATATACCAATATTTTTCTTCAGGGGACATCTTATCAAACCACACATCAGATCTTCCTTTGAAAATCATCTTTTTTGATTTTGATAACAAACAAACTCCTGTATAAACGGAATGCTTATTGCCCGAAAGTTCGGTTAACATTCGAAAGGCATCTGCTCTATCTCTTGGTTTATTATAAATCCTATCTCCCATTACGACTGTACTATCAGCTGCCAAAAGAATTTGATTTTCATTTGTTAGAAATTCTTTGCACGCCTCTGCTTTTATGCCTGCTAAAAAAGCAGCAACAGCTGTTACATCCATCTCTGGATCAAATGATTCGTCCACTTCTTTTGTTTTTATTTCAAAAGAAAAACCAGCCTCTTCCAACAATTGTTTTCTGCGAGGAGATTTAGACGCAAGTATTATATTTTTTTCTAAAATTTTCATGTACTAAAAATTAACCTTTACTATAAAAATTAAAAAGCATAGACCAGCCAACATTATTACTTTTATAATTTGACTTACCTGATGAAAGTCACTGACAACCTGTGATTTATATATTTTAAAAATTGAAATTAGAATTGGAATCAACACTAAAAAAAATCCGAAAAACAAGGGCAAATTATGACCTTGATTAAATAAAATCCATAAAAACAACGAAAGTCCTACTACCAAAATACCTCCCCAGACCCCTGCTAAAATTTTTGATTTTTTTACGCCCTCCACGATAGGAAAAGTCTTTGCGCCTTCTATTTTATCTCCTTCCAGATCTTCGATGTCTTTGACGATTTCGCGCATCATCGTTGAAGAAAAAGCAAAGAAAATATAGCCCAAAAATATCCCAATCAGAAAGACCGTTTTTTGATTAATTTCTGTAAAAGCAATGCTGAATACTTCTGGAAAAAGGACAATTCCAGCCACCCCAGCAGCAAAAAAAGAAACAATAATATTTCCAACTAAATAGGATTTTTTGAAATACACAGAATAACTCCAAAGCATAAAAACAGCAATTGGAAAAAGTAAAAACCAAAGTGGTCTTTCAACCCAAAAAGCCATATAAATTGAAATTAATGCCCCGCTATTTATTGATGCCCAATAGAGCCATTTGGCTTTTATTTCAGATATTTTTTTTCCAATTACCCGAGTTTCAGGTTTGTTGATTTTATCAATCTCGATGTCTTTCAAATCATTGATTATATATCCCCCAGCCGCAACAAGAACCGTCACCAAAACCAATAAACTGAAATGAAATGAATCTAAAACAGGCTGAGAACCTGATTCAAGATGATAAGGATAGACCACCAAAAACTGTAGCAAATATTGCGTAATCGCAACAATAAATAAATTTTTAGCTCGAACGAGTTGGAGGTACGCCATCAATTATCGAAAATTTTCAGTCATCGGTAATCGAGCGGTAGGTTTCATAGATTGGTCAGCAAAGTCCTTTTTCAAATATTTAAAATAAGCTGCCACACCAATCATCGCCGCATTATCTGTACAAAACTGAAAAGCTGGGATAAAAGTATTCCATCGGTGCTTTTCTCCTTCTTTAACAATGGTTTCTCTCAGAAAGCTATTGGCAGAGACACCTCCTGCAATTGCAATTTGATTAATTCCTGTTTGCTTGGCCGCTTTTCTCAATTTGGCCATCAAAATAGTCACAATTCGAGTTTGAACAGAGCAACAAATGTCCTCTAAATTTTCAGCAATGAAGTTTGGATTTTCAGCAACTCCAGCACGTAAAAAATATAAAATTGCCGTCTTTATTCCGCTAAAACTATAATTAAAACCTTGCATTTGAGGATGTGGAAATTCAAAAACTGGCTTTCCTTTTTTTGCCAATTTATCAATGATTGGACCTGCGGGGTAATCCAACCCCAACATCTTTCCTGTTTTATCGAAAGCCTCCCCTGCTGCATCATCCAAAGTAGAACCAATCACTTCCATTTCTAATGGGCCATTGACTTTCACAATTTGAGTATGACCACCGCTTACGGTCAGGCACAGAAAAGGGAAAGTTGGTTTCGGATCCTCCGCAAAATGAGCTAAAACATGCGCTTGCATGTGATTGACTTCAATAATTGGAATATCAAGTGAAAGTGCCATTGATTTTGCAAAAGAAACACCGACAATTAGAGAGCCTAACAGTCCTGGCCCACGAGTCACTGCTATCGCAGAAAGTTGTGTTTTATCAATACCAGCCTTTTTTAATGCCATATCGACAACTGGGATAATATTGGATTGATGGGCACGAGAAGCCACTTCGGGCACTACTCCACCATACGCACGATGCACTTCCTGATTGGCAATAAGATTACTCAAAACCTTTCCATCCTTTATTACAGATGCAGAAGTATCATCACACGAGGATTCTATTGCTAAAATATAGACGCTCATTTTTGTATAGCTTCAATTAAAATTTACTTTTGTAGTCCGCGCAAACATACTAAGAGTTTAGAATAAACTTTTAAAAAATAAAAAACACAATTATGTTAGGTTCCAGAAGAAAAAAAGAAGAAGCTGCCAAAAGTGCATCGCCTATTGATAGTTCAAACTGTGTCGTATCGAAAGGCGCTCTAATTGAAGGAAAATTTTCTTCAACTGATAGTTTAAGATTGGATGGTCAAGTTAATGGTGAAGTCGAATGTAAAAGCCGATTGGTAATGGGTGAGTCTGGAAAAGTCATCGGCACTGTAAAAGCAACCGAAGCAGAAATTTTAGGAACGATTGAAGGTGACTTAATAATTACTGGTGCTTTGAATTTAAGGAGTTCAGCAAAAATAAAAGGCAATATTTCAGCTAAAACCATGTCTGTTGACGAAGGTGCCGTTTACAACGGAGAATGCCGAATTGGTGAATACGCAAGCGCTCCAAAAACCACAAGAGTAATAAAATCTGAAGCTTAGAAATACTCAAAAAATTGATGAGCAATATGATTTAGAAATGCTCAAAAAATAAGTTCCCGATTTCAAAAAATTAGTGAAGGAAAAGTGATTGATAATGAGGTTTTTCGAGCTAATTTTTTGAATTGAAGAGGGAAATTATTTTTTGAGTAATACTTATTAGATTTTATGCTGAAATAGTTTGTAGCGCAACAAATCCTTATTTTTTTGCTAAAGAACTATAAAATAAGTATTCGATTACATACGAAATATTTCAGCATAAAATCTATTGAGGTAAGTTATTTTTGAAACTTTACTAACCATCACTTAGAAGTTAAGTTTCTTATCAATTACGCTTTAGAAACCCTTTCAAAAAGTCGCCCAAATCCAGTGCTTTTTCCCCTTCATTATTTATTTCATAGATTAAATGCGCCATTTTGTAATCAGTCATTCGTTGTTTTAATACACGTTTTATATAGGATTTCAGGTCAGGTTCATTTTTGAGCAATGGACGCTTTTCTGTTTCTGTTTCTAATCTATTAGTTAGGATTTCCAAGGTAGGATTTATGAAAATCACCAACCCATTATCTCTCATTTTTTCAATATTGTTGAAATAACAAGGCGTACCTCCACCAGTGCCGATAATGATGTTTTCTAACACAAAAGTATCAACGAGGGCTTCTGTTTCAATTCTTCTAAAAGCTGCTTCACCTTTGTTTTCAAAAATTTCGGCAATGGTGCTCCGAGACTTTTTTTCGATGTATTCATCCAAATCCAAAAAGTTGATCCCAAGCTGGTAGGCGAGTTTTCTTCCGAGGTACGATTTTCCCGATCCCATAAAACCTATCAGATAAATTCTCAAATGTTTTGCTTGATGGAGGTGAAAAATTACTTTTGCGATTATAATGCGAATTAAATGAGAAAACTCCTATTATTTATCGTTCTGTCGATATTATTTCAAAATTGCACCAATAATGGTTCAGACGAAAAGCGTTTGGAAGAAGTACAAACAGGTGGAAGTGAGATAAAAGACATTATCAGAAATCCAGTAACAGCAAATGCTAAAGCGGATACCAACAATATTGCTAAAATGACCTTTGAAAAGGATACCTTCTTTTTTGGGGCTGTAAAAGAAGGTGCGGTTATCGATCATAAATTCAAATTTACCAATACTGGAACAGTGCCGTTGCTTATACATGATGCTCGATCTACTTGCGGCTGTACTATTCCCAAATGGCCAAAAGAGCCAGTTCAACCTGGCGAAAGCAGCTTTATAAAGGTGAAATTCAATACAGAAAAGAAGGAAGGATTTCAAGACAAACCTGTTACGATTTTAGCCAATACTTATCCGAATTCTACGGTTGTACACGTAGTTGGAGAAGTAAAGAAAAAATAAATGCTGGATATAAAGTATTGAAAATCAATTATTTAAACCAACTTAGAATAAAAATATATTATGATTTTAGATTTTTTTTTACAAGCTGGCCTTAACGATGCCATCATCGGATTGTGGCCAATGATAGCCATCTTGATTGTGTTTTATTTTTTTATGATAAGACCGCAACAAAACAAAGCGAAAGAGCAAGACAACTTCATGGAAAACCTAAAAAAAGGTGAAGACGTTGTAATGAGTTGTGGAATTGTTGGACGTATTAATAAAATTGATGAACAATTCATTACCTTGGAAACTGCGAATAAAACTTTTTTGAAAGTTACTAAAAATGCAATTTCTAAAGAGATGACGGAATCAATTTTTAAACCTATCATTCAAAAAGAAGATTAAAAATAGTCTGATCAAACTGCAAGTTTTTTGAAACATTTAGGTTAAATTTCGTTTCTAAAAACTCGTGCTTTGACTAAATTTCCATTTACAACCAAATGTTTTTAATAGAAGGAAAATTGGTGAGCGACGAAATTTTTGAAGAAAAATTCGTTTGCGATTTGAGTGCCTGCAAGGGAGCTTGCTGCGTTGAAGGAGATTATGGTGCACCTTTAGAAAAGGAAGAAACTGAAATTCTTGAACAAATTCAGGAAAAACTCAGTCCTTTTCTTTCTGAGGCAGGAAAAGAAGCATTGAAAAAAGATGGCTCGTACGTGATTCAGGAAGGAGTGGGCCCTACTACAACTCTGGTAAAAGGAAGAGAATGCGCATACATGACCGTAAATGATAAGGGAATTGCGCAATGTGGAATTGAAACCGCTTGGAATGCTGGCGCGACCGATTTTAAAAAACCAATCTCTTGTCACCTTTACCCAATTCGGGTCAAAAAAAATGAAGTTGTTGATTTTGAGGCATTAAATTACGATAGATGGGAGATTTGTAAAGCAGCCTGTACACTTGGAGCCAAACTTAAGATTCCGGTCTATAAATTTTTGAAAGAACCATTGATTCGAAAATACGGCGAAATCTTTTATAGTGCATTGGAAGACGCCGCAAACAACAAAGAAAAGGAACAAAAATGAGGTGTTTGGTTTTAAAGTTTAAAGCCATTACCTTTGCGCGAATTTTTCAAAATAAAATTTAAAATAATTTTAATTTGAAAATATTCAATTTTGTAATTGATTGAAATTCAATATTTTATATAATTTGTATTAATTAATAATTCCGAATATGGCATTAATAGGAAGAATAAGAAAAAACACCTGGTTACTGATTACTGTAATTGGCTTTGCATTGGCTGCATTTATTTTGATGGATATGATGGCTGGTGAGAAAAGTATTCTTGGTGGTCAACCAAGTTCTTACGGTAAAGTAGGAAACCAAAACATCGACATTAACGAATTCAATAATACCGAAGGAATCCTTAGAGATTTTTTGTACAGAGGTTCTAATATTGATGGCTACGCTTTGAAAAACCAAGTTTGGAACTATTTGATTGAAAGCAAATTGGTCAACACTGAAGCTGAAAATCTTGGAATAGGTGTTCCTAAAAGTGAACTTTTGGAATTACAGTTTGGTAATAATTTGAGCCCTGTTATTTCACAAAGATTTATGAATCAGCAGACAAGACAGGTTGATAAGCAATCCTTGGACGCATACAAGCAGCAAATCGAGAGTAACACTATGACGCCTGATTTTAAAAGATTTTGGGCACACCAAGAACGAGAAGTAGTAAAGCAAAAGTTGCAAGACAAAATTGCAAAAATGACTACTGCAGCGATTTATACGCCAAGTTGGATGAGCGACGCACTCAATAACGACGTGAATGGTTCTATGAATTTGGCTATGGTCAAAGTGCCTTATGCCAATGTTGCAAGTTCTGAAGTTGCTCTGTCTGATGATGATTTCAAAAATTATTACAACGAAAACAAATACAGATACAAGCAAGACGAAGAAACTCGAAAAATAGAGTATATCAGTTTTGAAGTTGCTCCAACAAAAGCAGATTCAAATACAGTTAGAACGCAACTTGCTGATCGTATTGAATCTTTCAGAAATGCTGAGAACGATTCGATTTTTGTTGAAAATAATTTTGGGGTAATGAATCCAAATTACATGACAACTGAAAACTTACCTGCAACACTGCAAAATCAAGTTGGAACAGCTGCCAAAGGAACAGTTATAGGCCCATATATCGAAGGACAAATGTATGTCTTGACAAAATTGGTTGATAGAATTGTAATGCCAGATTCAGTGGCCACTCGCCATATTTTGATTTCTGCTCAAGATCCTCAAGGATTTATCAATGCAACTGCTCGTATTGATAGTTTCAAAACTGCTATTCAAAATGGTTCGGCGAGATTTGCTGATTTAGCAACAAAATTTAGTCAAGATCCAGGTAGTAAGGATAACGGAGGAAAATATGAAAGTGTAGCTTTCGGTCAGTTTGTTCCTGAGTACAATAATGTTCTTTTCGTAACTGGAAAGATTGGTGAGTTATATCCTGTAAGAACCTCTTATGGGGTTCACTTGGTAGAATTGTTGAGTAGAGATAACCGTTCGACTACGACAAGAGTTAAGTTAGCGAACCTGAGCCAACCAATTCTTCCTTCTGACGAAACGACTCAATCAGTTTACGATGAAGTTTATGATATTTTAAAAGATAAAAAAGATTTGGCATCTTTGAAAGCAGCAGCTCAAGGCAAACCAAATGTTACGATTGAAACAACTACAGCTTTCAAAGCAAATGACTTTATATTGGGTCAATTGGGTGGTGGACAATCATCAAGAGATATTATCAAATGGGCATTTGGAAATTCGACTGAAGTATCTGGTGCAGAAGTAGGTCAAGCTTCACCAAAAGTTTATTCTTATAATGATCCTCAACTCAATTATGTAAATAAATATGTGATTGCTGGTTTGAGTCAAATCATCCCAGAAGGAACACCTTCTTGGCAAGATATAAAATCTGACATAGAGCCTTTTGTTGTCAATAGCAAAAAAGCTGAGATACTAAAAGGTAAGATGAATAGTCAAGATCTTCTTGGATTAGCTTCTTCAAACGGGGTTACGGTTGATACCGTAAGAAATGTTCGTTTTGCTGGAAGCGCTGCAATGGCGCTTTCCAATGAATCTGAATTAATAGCTCAATTAGGAGCTTTAGCTGAAAATACCACAAGCCAACCACTGAAAGGAAATGATGGTGTTTATGTGGTAAAAGTTTTGAGCAAAACTGCTGGTGCTGCCACCAATACTACTGCTATCAAATCTTCTGTAGAGGGGCCTTACAGAAGTCGCATCAACACAACTTTAATGCAAGCTGTCAAAAAAGCAGTTGGCGTTGAAGATGACAGAGCTTCATTTTTCTAACTTGAGTTATTTTTAACTTTATGTTACTCTAAAATGGGTTGACTTGTACATCAAGTCAACCCATTTTTTTTCCCTTTGGACTGACTTAATTCATAGGATTTGTCGAAGAACCAAAAAATAGAACCACCGCCGCCGCGGAAGCAATGATTTTTTGCCTTGATTGCGAAAAAGCTGCGCTGTCAAATATGCCGATTATTTAAACCGCGCTACTTAACTTCTGTTTATATTTACGGATTCCTTTAAAAAAAAATGAAATTATGCCTGTATATCATAGATTAGGAAAAGTGCCGCCAAAGCGACATACGATTTTTAGAAAACCTGATGGTGGGCTACATTATGAGCAATTGTTTGGGACGATTGGTTTTGATGGAATGTCCTCTTTGCTTTATCATTTGAATCGACCTACTCAAGTCAAAGAGATAGGCGAATCAGTTGATATGACACCAAAAGTAGCAGTTGAAAAAAACATTCATGCTCGAAAACTATTGGGATATAATGTGTCACCAAAGAATGATTTTTTAGAAAGTCGAGTTCCACTTTTAGTGAATAGCGATATCCATATAGGAGTTGCTGCTCCAAAGCAATCTCTTACGGATTATTTTTATAAAAATGCAGATGCTGATGAAATGCTTTTCATCCATAAAGGCACTGGGACTTTAAGAACTTTGGTAGGAAATATTGAATTTGAATATGGAGATTATTTAATCATTCCAAGAGGCATGATTTACCAGATCAAATTTGATACAGAAGATAATCGAATCCTTTTTGCGGAATCTTTTCATCCAATTTATACGCCCAAAAGATACAGGAATTATTTTGGCCAATTATTGGAACATTCCCCATTTTGTGAACGTGATTATAAATTACCGACAGAACTGGAGACACATGATGAAACAGGTGAGTTCATCATGAAAATCAAAAAACAAGGAACCTTACATACCTTGGTCTATGAATCTCATCCATTTGATGTAGTTGGTTGGGACGGTTATAATTTCCCTTATGGTTTTTCGATTCATAACTTTGAACCAATAACTGGTCGAGTACATCAACCACCACCTGTTCACCAAACATTCGAGACCAAAGCATTTGTCATTTGCTCTTTTTGTCCGCGAATGTATGATTATCATCCGCAATCAATCCCAGCACCTTACAATCATTCCAATATTGACTCAGATGAGATGTTATATTACGTTGATGGTGATTTCATGAGTAGAAATAATATTGGCCCAGGTTACATGACTTTGCATCCTGGTGGAATCCCTCACGGCCCACATCCAGGCGCTTATGAACGAAGTATTGGTCAAAAAGAAACAGGTGAGCTTGCTGTCATGATTGACACCTTCAAACCACTTCAAATCACTGAGCAAGCCTTAGCCCTTGATGATGGAAAGTATTATCAATCTTGGCTGGAAGGAGCGGAACATTAGTTTTTTTCAGGTGAAAGGAAGCAACGTAAAAAAAAACGTTTGGATTTTTCCAAACGTTTTTTTTATGCTGCCTCTCATCTGACTCTTCGCATCTATCTCCTCAAAAAAAATTACTCCAAAATCTTGAATGTAGTTCGTCGATTGGCTTGATGTTCAGACTCAGAACATCTGTTGCACGAGCAAGTCATTGCTGGCGAAGTTTCACCGTAGCCTTTGGCGACCAATCGATTTGGGTCCAGACCATTTTGAATTAAATAATCAACAGCAGCTTGTGCTCTTTTTTGCGATAATTCCTGATTATATCGGTCATTTCCACGGCAATCAGTGTGTGATGAAAGTTGAATTGTAATTGAAGGATTGAGTCGCATCGCATTTGCTAACAGATTCAAGGTTGGCTTTGCATCCTCTCTAATAAAGGATTGATCATAATCGTAATAAATATTTTCCAAAGTGATTTCTCGGTCTTTGAAAATTTTGTCTAAAACGATTTCTATTTCAAATTTTTGGATAGGATTGTTTGGGTCTTTTCCAATTCCTTTAGTTGAAAAATATTCTTTTTTGGTCAAGTATTCAGATTTGGAACCAAATAGGTCGTAGGTAGTTTCTTCATTTAATTCGATGGTAAAAAGTCCATCCGAACCTGTTATGAATTTTTCCTTTTTATCACCAAATATCGCTTCCACATTTGCATCTGATAGTGGTCTGCGGCCAATTACAGAACTATTCGGATCACTTGGATTTTGATAGATTTTTTCCAAAACATATCCCTCCAAAATCATTTTGTGAACGATTTCAACAGTGTCTTTTACAGGTGGTGGTGGCGGTGGTGGAATTTTAGGAACGACTTTTTCAAAAACATAAATATCATCGGCTCCTTTGCCACCGGTTCGAGAGGAAGAAAAATAGCCAGTTTGTAAGACCTCCTTGGTGGCTTGATACGATTCATTTACGGCAAAACCAAAATCATCAAAACCAGAATTGACCGGTGGATGCAAATTCATCGGTGGTGCCCAAGTGGTTACACTTAAAGGATAAGTTTTGAAAATATCCAATCCACCCATTCCTGTATGAAAATCAGATGAAAAATATAAAGTGTCTTTGTGAAAAGTCGGAAAAACCTCATCACCTTTTGTATTAATATTTCTACTTAATAGCTGTGGAACATCCCACCCATCAGGCGTTTTGTCACAGGCATACAAATCGTATCCGCCCCAACCATCTGGGTGGTTACTTGCAAAAAATAACTGCTCTCCGTCATCAGAAAGGACAGGGTGCATGTAGTTTACATTTTCTGATTGAAATGCCAACGGAATGGGCTCTGACCAACTATCTCCCTCAACTTTGCTTGTGAAAATTTTACAGTAGGCAACATTGTTTACATCTCCTGCACAGCGAGTAAAGAAACATTCTGTAAAATCTGAATTGAAAGTGATAGTGCCTTCATTTTCTTCCGTGTTAATTTTTGAAGAGAAATTTTTCGCAATTCCATTTTCATTAACCAAATATAAATCCATGAAATTTCGCCCAGTCCACTTGTATTTTTCATCGCCTGTAGAGGCGGCTCTGTCTGAGGTAAAAACTAATTGATTTTTGTAAAAAACAGGAGCATACTCAGACCCTTTAGAATTGAAATCTGAAGTACTCGTTTTGTAATTAGGTTCTTCAATTTTTTTCCAATCCATTGCTACTTTGCAAGCGGTAATATCTTTTTTCACTTCATAAGGACTACCTATTTCCAAACCCAAATTTTCGTATTCCTCAATGGCTTCCTCATATCTTTCTGCTTGTTTTAGTCCAGCAGCGTAGCCGCGCAAGGCTTCTACGCCATAGTTGTTTGCATAGGCAGTCTTATACCAATCAAGGGCATTTTCAACCTTATTATTTTTTGAATAAGACTCTGCTAATTGAAATGCAATTTTTCCTTTTTCAGTGCGCCTTTTAGCTTTTTTAAATTCCTTTTTCAAAAAAGGAATAGCTACATCATACTGCTTTTGCTCAAAAGCGGTATTCCCGTCTTTGATTTTGATGGTATAGGAACAGCTCGTAGAAAGGAAAATTATTGAAAGAAAGAAAGTAAGATTTCGAAGCATATTAGGCCAGCTTTTTTTAATTGAAACAGGAATAAATTATGAACGAAGGTAAAGAAAGATGTTCCGACGAATATAGAAAAATTAACATTTGGCTTTAGGTGTTTTTTGTTACACTATACTTTATTCTGAAATAGTTTGTAGAGCAACGAATGCTTATTTTTTTTGCTAATTGCTGCAAAAAATCTAAGCATCCGCCGCCGCGGACGACCTATTTTTTAACGCGTGACCCGATTTTACATCAGGGAAAAGTAGCGGAAAAAGAAGTATTTGCTTGCACGCGAAATATTTTAGAATAAAATCTACTAATAGTCCCCTACTGACAACATGACCAAAGTGCACGCAACTACGGTTTCGATTCCCTTTTCATTTGCCATTTTGATTAATTCAGGATTTTCAGTTCCTGGATTAAAAATGATTCTTTTAGGATTTATTTTAAAAATATACCCGTAATAATCTTTTTGACGAGTAGGATTGAGATAAAGTGTGATAGTATCTACTTCATCTTCATTAGGCTGACCTTTTTGGATTTCAATGCCAGCAATTACTCCTTTCCTAATTCCAATTGGAACTGATTCATGGCCTTGATTTTTCAAATAAATAGTCGCTTTATTGGAATATCTTTCTGGATTTGGAGACGCACCTAAAATAATAGTTTTTTTACTCATGTACTAAAAACGAATGATTCTAACTTAAGTTTAAAAAAAAAGAACCCGGACATTTTTTAAAATGTTCGGGTTCTTTTGCAAAGCCATCTTTCCAAATCTTAAACTAACATACCAATTGGATCTTCTAAGATTTGTTTGAAGGTATTCAAGAATTTAGCACCTGAAGCACCATCGACCACTCGGTGGTCGCAAGACAAGGTTACTTTCATTATTTTTCCAGCAACGACTTTTCCATTCTTAACAATTGCTTTATCATTGATACCTCCAACTGCCAAGATACAAGCATCTGGCGGATTGATAATTGCTGTAAATTCTTCAATTCCAAACATTCCCAAATTCGAAATGGTAAAAGTATTTCCACTCATTTCATCTGGCTGCAATTTTTTTATTTTTGCTTTTCCTGCCAATTCTTTCACCTCCACATTGATTTGAGACAGTGATTTCATATCTGCATGATTGATCACGGGAACCAAAAGTCCCTCCTCAACAGCCACAGCGACTCCAATATTAATGTTCTTATTAATCCTAATTTTATCACCCATCCAAGAGGAGTTGATTGTAGGATGTTGGCGCAAAGAAACCGCTGCTGCTTTCACGACCAAATCATTGTAAGATAGTTTCACTGGAGATATTTCATTTAGCTTGGCACGTGTTTTTACGGCCTTGCCCATGTTTATTTCTACAGTCAGGTAAAAGTGTGGTGCACCAAATTTACTTTCTCCTAATCTTCTTGCAATTACTTTTCTCATTTGAGAAACAGCTACATCTTCAAAATCATCACCAGTTCCATTCATCGTAAATGGCATAACTGAAGGAGCAGCAGGCTCTGATGCTGGAGCAGAAGCAGGAGAAGCTTTATAATTTTCGATATCTCTTTTTATAACTCTACCATTTTCGCCACTACCATCTACTGTAGCCAAATCGATACCTTTTTCTTTTGCCATTGACTTTGCCAACGGAGATGCTTTTACTCTCGAATCATTAGAAGCTACAGGAGCAGGTTCATTTTGTACGGGTGCTGGATTTGCAGCGACTTGTTCAGGAGCGGATGGTGCAGGGGCTGCTTCTTTTGCAGGTTCCGGTGAGGCAGCCGAAGGAGTACCTTCGTCTGCAGCGGCAAGCGCAGCTTTCCAATCCTCCCCTTTTTCACCAATAACTGCAATGATGCCATTAATTGGAACAGTACCTTCTTTTATAGCAATATGCAAAAGAACGCCATCAAAATAGCTATCCAATTCCATCGTAGCTTTGTCTGTTTCTACTTCTGCAAGTGTTTCACCTGCTTCTACGGTTTCTCCTTCTTTTTTTAACCAACCTACGAGGTTTCCTTCTTCCATCGTATCACTCATTCGAGGCATTCTGATAATTTCAGCCATAAGTTCTTTATGTTTTTTACGTGAATCGCAAAAATGCGAAAGTTTAGGGTTTTCAAATAGAAATTTCCAATAAAAGTGTTACTTAAACTGAAAAAATTATTATGATGACTACCAAGAAGCTCGTAACCCATTCTGGGTATTCTTTCTCTTTTTTACAAAAATTGGCTTCAAGGGAATAGTTTTTGTGACATGGATAAATGTAAATCGAAGTTAACTACTAAACTATTCATTCTTTAAATTTTCAAATTAATTTCTATTCGATTCACAACTCTACTTAGGTTTTAAATTTCATTCTAAAAACGTCTATAACTGATTTTTTTCAGTTAGAGACAATCAAAAATCTTTAATTATTGAATTAAGATTTACTTGATTAAACAATTTTATTTTTACTAAACCAAGTTGAGTAATGAACATCCAAAAGTTTTTAATTACAATCGTTTGTATTGTTTTTTGTTTAAATATTAACGCACAAACTGTCAAAAAAGGAGACATCACCATACAGGCTGGAGTTGGTCTTCTATCCACTTATTTTTTAGATGCATCTGAAACATTGGTTCCGCCAGTTCAAGGAACTGTGAGTTACAGGTTCATGGATATATTGAGCGTCGGCGCATTTGCTGGCTATTCTGAATATAAAAGTGCACCACAAAATCACTCTGATGGTTCTATCAACCAATTTCATAGTTCTTCTATTTTAGGAGGTATGAAAGTTGCAGCTCATGCCACGAAAATCCACAATTGGGATATTTACGGTGGATTTCAGGTGGGCTATTCTAAGCCAACGGTCACAAACAATATTATCGTTGCAAGCGAAAGAAGACTACCAGAACCAAAAGTTCGCGAAGAATTTGTTTATAGCGGATTTTTTGGTGCAACAGGTTATATCACTGATAAAGTTGGAATTTATGGTGAAATGGGATACGGTATTTCGCTTTTTAATGCAGGAATTTCAATTAAATTATAGTTTTTAGAGTTAAGAATAATTTCCTTTTTGAAAGGATTAAGATTTTTTGTTTAAGATTAATTTTCCGATGTCATTGTAAATGGCATCGGATTTTTTTTTGTTTGAAAACTGAAAATTGTACCTATTTTAAACAGCATGATTTATACCTTCGCCTCAAATTTTAGAAATGAAGGATTGGTTGCCAAATATTCGATTTAGTTCAGGAGATAATTTCTTTTTGATTGCTGGCCCTTGTGCCATAGAAGAGGAAAAAACAGCTATGCAAATAGCTGAGGAGGTCATTCGACTTACCGAAAAATTTCAAATACCATATATTTTTAAAGGAAGTTATCGAAAGGCTAATCGGTCAAGATTGGATTCTTTTACAGGAATAGGAGATGAAAAGGCTTTAAAAATATTAGCAAAAATTCGTCAAGAGTTTGATGTTCCTGTTACGACAGATATTCACACAGCCGAAGAAGCTGCGATGGCTGCTGAATATGTTGACGTCCTTCAAATTCCAGCTTTTTTGTGCAGACAAACTAATCTATTGGTAGCTGCAGCCAAAACTCAAAAAGTGATTTCTGTAAAAAAAGGTCAATTTATGAGTGCTGAATCAATGCAGTTTGCTGTTCAAAAAATAAAAGATTCTGGTAATGAAAAAGTCGGATTAATTGAACGCGGTACAACCTTCGGGTATCAAGACTTGGTCGTTGATTATAGAGGTATTCCCCAAATGCAATCAATCGGTGTACCTGTCGTGTTGGATTGCACACATTCATTACAACAACCCAATCAATCAATTGGAGTTACAGGTGGCAAACCTGCTTTAATTGAAACCATTGCAAAAGCAGGAATTGCAGTAGGGGTTGATGGAATTTTTCTTGAAACGCATCCTGATCCTTCAATCGCAAAATCTGATGGAGCCAATATGCTACCATTGAATCAGCTTGAAAAATTACTTGAAAAACTTGTTGCGATAAGACAAGTTATTTGAGTAAAAATGAACGTAAGTAGCTCGGCTATGCCATGATTTTTTGCCTTTTTTAGCAAAAAATCTGCTCTG
>CALLVG010000115.1 GCA_938010715.1 uncultured Saprospiraceae bacterium | reverse complement strand
CTACAAACTATTTCAGAATAAAGTCTATTGGAAAGTAAGGAACGCTCAAAAAATAAGTTCCCGATTTCAAAAAATTAGTGATAATGAGGTTTTTCGAGCTAATTTTTTGAATTGAAGAGGGAAGTTATTTTTTGAGTAATACTAAAGTCTATTCCTTTGTGCCTGCAAAATTATATTTTTTAATAATAGTAGCTTGTCCAGCAGTGTCTGAATCAGGATTATCACTTACCGTTAAATTCAATGACTCTGCAACTGGATCGTGGTCGATTTCGATATCTAAATCGACATTTTGTCTTTCATCTACGAAGTTATAAATTCTATCTTCATTCCACTTAAGTGGGCCAATGGTTTGTCCTTTTTGAATAAAAGAAAAAGTAGAATCTGCGCTTTCAGCTATAAATTCGATGGTATCTTGATACATGGTATCTGTAAGAACAGTGGTGACATCTACCACATTTCCATTCATATCTCTGGTAACAATTTCTTGTGAAGTTGCCTCACTGGTCACTCCGACATAAAGTCCGAGCAAATCATTTAGGAAATTGCTTTTTGGTTGTAAATCATCTTCTTTGCCGCAAGAGGCCAGAAGAACAATAAGAGTTGAAAAAAATAAAATACGCTTCATGGGAAAATAATTTAGTTGAAAAATTTATCTAATCACCACATCTTCGAGATATTCTTCGCCGAGGTGGGCATTTATCATTTCGATGATTTTAGGTTTGGAGTAGGATAACTCCTGTTTTAGGGGAGCAGAGTTGATGGTCAAAAACAGTTTTTTACCTCTGACTTTTATCTCTGATGTATTTTGAGCAATGGTCGTGCCCATTTTTTTTTTCCAGATTTCTTCGATTCGATGTTGATACAAACCTGGTTTTATACGCATGTTGCTGACCATGAGTTTAAGTGCATCTTTTAGTGAAACTTCATTTGATTTGCGCATCGAATTTATTTTAAGCAAAGGTATGGATTTTTTTGCCGGTTTTTACCAGTTACCAGGTTGCCCGTTTCCAGTTACACAGCGTGATTTGGTTGGGACACGGATTAAACGGATTGAAAAAATGATTTAAACGGATTTTGAAGGCCTCTGTGTAACCGTCAACTGGTATCAAAGCCCAATCGAAACATTCTGCTCTCCATCCTCATCAGAAGAAAAGTTGAAAGCACTCGAAATACCCACTCTAAAATAAGTGTTCTGATATTTTCCGTTTAAAAAAGAAGCGCCGACTTCTGCTCTGAAAAATTTGTAAATATTGTCTAATCCGTAGCCGATTTCGAAATAATCTTTCGCTTCAGGAGTATATAAAAAGCTAAAGGTCAAATTCTCTTTCAAACCCAACATCCATGCTTCGGGAATCTGAGTGATGAGTAAATTTCTAAATTGATGAAAAGCGTGAAATTCGAAAAATTCGTCTCCGGAGCTATGTTTGTAATAAGGTAAATTTCTAAAATTACCTATTGGTTCTTCTAAAACAATAATCGTTTTATTTCCTCTAAAGTGATGAAAATCAGGAAAATACAAATTGTTTTTATTGAAAAATGAACCAATCGAAGTTTCAATCATCAAGCGACTACCTGCTGGGAATTCATGCTCTAAATTTATCTGGGCGATGAAAAGATCATAGTCAACAGTGCTTCCGAAAAGATCATCAAAACCTTTGCGATAAGTACCTTGAAATGATGGCCCTGAATTGGAACGAACAATTTTTTGACCATTACGAAGCATATACTTTTTGAATGGAAACCAATGTAAATTGGCAGATGCAGTGAAGGCTTTGTGCGGCTCGAATACCGTATTTATCAATTCAAAATTGAATGGATTGTTGGAGGTGAAATTTCTATCTGTTTTACGCCAAGACTTAGCATTGTCATTATTGAAAAGTGGGTCACGGTCAGCCCATTCTATGTTGATGCTACCTTCCAATCTATCCGAAATTTGCCCGTTTATTTTTCCATTCAAGTATTTCTTTTGGTAAAATTTTGCATAATTTTTTTCATAAAATAGAGTGAGCCACGTTTCTTCCATTAAGAGGTCGATTGGGTTTTCTGGATTGAATTGGAAAATCGCATCACCGCCATCAATACTCATTTTGTATTTTCTAAATTTCTTTCCTCCTTCCAATTTTAACTCCACATTTCCATCATGAACAAAAGGAGCAAAAGCAATATTATAAGTCGGATTGATCGAGAATTTAAGATTAGAATCCAATTGCGTTCGTAACGAAATCGGAACACTGGTATTCCATAATTCGACCGTATTGTAGTTGGTTTCTAATAAAGAACCATGAAATCTTAAGTCCGTTTTTTTAGAAATTTTATAGGTATTTCCCATCAAAATTGTCCCAAAGAAGTTGGAAAGCGGGCTGCTTTTACCTTTCTTTTTGGTGGTCGTTGTATCTTTATTTTGTTTTGCTATGGCGACGCTATCAATCCTTTTGTAGGTGTTCAATTCATACGAAGTCAACGGTAGAGGTCTCACTGACTCCCAAAAAGCTGAATCTTTATTGCTCGCCAAGGAGTCTATTTCGAAAGTTCGGGTCGATTGTACAACAGGTTCTGATTGCTTTTCTATTTTACCCTCTTTTCTATTTTTTCGTTCCTCCTTCCTTTGTTTGATTTCATCTTTTCGATACTGCTTCATCATTTTACGCATCTCTTTTCGAGTCAGTGGTTCGCCGGAGCGAATGCGTTCGTTGAGGTCAGCCGTTTTTTTGTTTTTTTGATTTGCTTTTATTTCGGCAGCAAGTTCCGTTTCAATTTTTTCGTCAATTATCTTAAAATCTGCATCGAGATCTGGATTAAGTTCTATTTTATAATCACTGGTTGTCGCTAAGTAATTTGCCTCAAAATCAAAACCCATAATGCTTCCATTCATCTTCATTTTATGCGTCAAAGGCATCCAAACCTTCTCCTGAATAGAGCCATATATTTGTTTCAAATCAACTTCGAATCCGAGTTTGTAAGTTTTCAAATCCAAGCTATGAATCGCCCACCAATCTTCGACGATATAGATCGTTCCTTCAAAAACACCTTCGCTTTTGCGCCGTGGAGTGACTTTAATTTTATTAATTTCAAAATCTCTTTCAAAATAGGAACCCTCAAATTCAAAACGATAATAAGTGAATGCTTTTGGCGAAAGCGGAGAAATCGCAGCTGCTACTTTAGAATTATAAAAACTTGAATTGATATATTGCATCGGATTGGTCGAGTTGTCATCTCCCTGCTGCCGCGCACTCATGACTTTTTCTTTAAAAATATCGGGACGTTTAAACATGATTTCATTGACTGATTCCGTGACAAAACCCATAGTAGAATCAATCCCTTCCTTTTCTAACCTTTTTCTTAAAAACCAAGGTACATCAATGAATCTGCCTGATCCTTTTATGTAAACTTGAGCGGAATAACTTTCGAGTTGTTGTCGGTGGTAATCGGCTTTGGCAATGGCTTTTCGCATGATGGTGTACGCAGGGTTTTCTCTACCATCAATAATTTCAACCGTTTCGATCTCAAGGCTTTGCTCCTCGAATTGAAAATTTTCGATTTTCATACCATTACCTACTTGTATTTTTTTTTGTAATGTTTTAAGACCGAGGTATTGAAACACGACATTGTGTGTGCCTTTTGAAAGAACAATTTCATAAAATCCTTCCTCATTGGTCACCGCACCTGCCCCTGTATTTGAAACAAAAATAGTCGCAAATCCAAGCGGTTGTCCATCTGGATCAGTAATTTGACCTTTGATGCCGTTTTGAGCACTTAGATTTAATATTGGGAAAAGAAAAATTAGTAGAAATAAGGAGTAGGGTAATTTCATTCTTGGGTGATTTTTTTTAACTCTAAAAGAATAAATAAGCCACAGATTTCACAGATTTAAATTTGACAATCCGTGAAATTCGTGTGAATCTGTGGCTTTTTAAGTTAATTTATTCTAACGCAAAGTACAGACTTCGATCCTACAAATAAACAATATTAACTTGATAATATTTTTACGGTGAGGGAATCTTAGCTACCTTCATTTTCATAAACAAAAACTTCCTCGTTTTGAAAAATTATCTCCCTTTCCTTATCTCCTTTTTTTGGTCAATTTTGTCAATAGGCCAATGCCCAACTTTTACAAGTAGCGATCTCAATTCCCTTGATTGTTTTAGTGGAAATACATCCTGTGATTTATGTGTCGGTGACCAATTTGAGCTAACGGTAGCAGGGGACGGTCTGCCCGATGGTGGCTGTGTGGAGTGGTATTATGACGATGCTTCCAGTTTTAATCCATATAATGGACAAGGTACTTACATAGGATGTGGGGCAATTACTTCAGAAGATCCTTGTAATGTTTGTATGAGCGTTGAGGCGATTTTGAGCCATGCACATGGTGGCGAAAATAATGAGTTTGTAATCTTTAACTCAGGAGGAGGATTTAATACAGATGATTTTGAATTTGATTTTGACTCCAACAACAATGGTTCGCCTCCAATTCCAAGTGACGAAGATATTGGAGCTTCAACTGCGTGTCCATTGCAAGTACCTAATGTTTCTTTAATGGGGTGTCCTTCGGCGACTCCTGTTGCAGCAGGGACGGACATTCCACAAAATGCTTTAGTTGTTTTGTTTGTTAATAACAGTGTTTCGTTTGACTATGATTTTTCGGCTTTGTGTGCGACTGGTGCACCTATTTATATTATACAAAGTAGTTGTGATCGATTATTAGGAGGTTTTACCAATAGCCCGTCCACTTCCCGTACACAGGGAATCGTTAATGCAGGTTGTGGGTGCGATGACTATTTGACTTATACTGGCTCATTTTCAAATCAAGATGGAGATTATATATTAGGAGATGGTACTTTAGGTAATAATGGAACAAGCGCTCCACCAATTTCTTGGTCACCGGTAAATCCTTTAGTCAGCTCGGTCGATCCAGTTTCTTTCACCATAGATGCAAGCATGTGCAACGGAGGGCCTTATTTTGTAAAAGGAATCGTAGATCCCTTACCGGGAAACTGCACACAAGAATTCACTCAAACGTTGGAATTCGATGTCCGATGTCCAGAAGCATTGATTACCGGTGACGATGAAATATGTGTTGGGCAAGATGCAATTTTGAATGGTTCAGGTGGCGATGATTATGATTGGTCAACTGGCGAATCATCGTCTTCCATTACGGTTACTCCAACTTCAACAATGACTTATGATTTGAAGGTCTCCATTGGTAATTGTGAAGATGATACAGATTTTACAGTGGATGTATTGCCGCTTGACAATCCAACTTTATCCACCCATATTATCTGTGAAGATGAAGTGCCTTATGACTTGAGCAATTTGGTTGATCCATTGTATCCAACAGGAGATTGGTCAGGGACAGGAGTCAGTTTCAATGAGTTTGATCCAGATGGTTTGGGCGGTCAAACCATCACCGTAACTTTTGATTCTGATGAAGATTGTGTGGAAGATGCAACAACGACAATTGAAGTAACGGAACTCGAATTACCGATTTTATCAACTGCGACTTTATGTGAATCTGATCCAGATTTAGATTTGACGACTTTGGCAGATCCAAATTATCCATTTGGTGATTGGATTGGAACAGGTGTTACTGGGGAATTTTTTGATCCTTCAGGTTTAGGAGGTCAAACAATAAGTTTAGAGTTTGTCCCTGACGATGATTGTGTTGATATCGAATTCACAGATATTATAGTTACGAACGGTGCGACACCAACTTTAGGGACAGCAACCTT
>CALLVG010000114.1 GCA_938010715.1 uncultured Saprospiraceae bacterium | reverse complement strand
CAATTTGGCGTTTTTCAAAACATCTTTTTCCAAACAACCACCGCTGATGCCGCCTTTCCAAGTGCCATTTTCAAACATTAGCATACGTGCTCCTGTGCGTCGATAAGAAGAACCTTCGACATTGATCACTGTGGCTAAGGCAGCCGTTTGTCCCGCACTTTTTTGGTATAAATCGAGGAGTGTAATTATCTCTTTCATTTTTTCAAAAATACAAAAGCAATTTTTGGTTTAAAAACGCTCAAAAAAAAACTTTTCAAGTTCAAAAATTATTAGACTTTATTCTGAAATAGATTATAGAGCAACGAGTGCTTATTTTTTGGCTAATTGAGGCAAAAAATCTAAGCATCCGCCGCGGCGGACAGTTCTATTTTTTAACGGGTGTCCCGATTTTACATCGGGGAAAAGTAGCGGAAAAAGAAGTATTCTTTTGCATACGAAATGTTTTAGAATAAAGTCTATTGAAGGAAAAGTGATTGATATTGGGGTTTTTCGAGCTATTTTTCGATATGAAGAGGGAATAAGCCTCTTCATATCATAAAATTCAAAAAAACACCTAAATTTAGCATTTATAATATTAACTAACATAACGAGAAACAACATGCAATTTCTTACCTTTTTAGGTTTTACAACTTTAGTCGCAGTAATCGCTTACTTATCAACACGCAATGATAAGGAGGAGACTTCAGACGGTTACTTTTTGGGCGGCAGAAGCCTTACTGCGGGAGTCATTGCGGGTTCTTTGTTATTGACCAACTTATCGACCGAGCAGATCATTGGTTTAAATGGACAGGCATTTACAGAAGGAATTTTGGTAATGGCTTGGGAGACATTGGCTGCAATTGCAATGGTTGTTACCGCTATTTTTTTATTACCCAGATATTTAAAAGGAGGGTTAACGACCATCCCACAATTTTTGGGAAATCGATATGATAAAACTACCAAAACCATCGCTTCCGCACTATTTCTGTCTGGATATGTAGTGGTTTTATTACCAATCGTTTTATACTCTGGAGCCGTTGCTTTTAGTGCGATGTTTGACTTACCGGAAGTGATGGGTATTTCGAGGATTCAATCTATCTGGGTACTCGTATGGGGAATCGGAATTATTGGTTCAATCTACGCTGTTTTTGGAGGTTTAAAAGCAGTTGCAGTTTCTGATACCGTCAATGCAATTGGTTTATTGATTGGAGGAATTATGATTCCATTTTTTGGTTTATCCTATATTGGTGATGGAAGTGTAACGGCTGGATTTTCTGAATTGATGACCAGCAATCCTGAAAAATTTAATTCCATCGGAGACTCAGCGGCTTCCGTTCCGTTTTCCACCATATTTACAGGAATGATGTTGGTTCAAGTTTTTTATTGGGGAACGAATCAGGCTATTATTCAACGGGCATTAGCTGCCAAAAATTTAGAAGAAGGTCAAAAAGGACTTATACTGGCGAGTTTTATTAAAATATTAGGGCCGCTTATTTTGGTGATTCCAGGGATGATTGCCTTTCACATATTTGGAGACACTTTGGAGAAAGCTGATGAAGCTTACCCAAGATTAGTTGCAGAAGTTTTACCAGCATCATTGGTCGGTTTTTTTGCTGCGGTTCTTTTTGGTGCTATTTTGAGTTCTTTTAATAGTGCGTTGAATAGTTCCGTCACCTTGTTTGGAGTGGATATCTATAAAGAATATTTCAATAAGGCAGCAAGCGAAAAGCAAGTGGTTAAAGCAGGTAAAATGTTCGGAATTGTCTTGGCAATTATGGCCATGTTCATTGCTCCTTTAATTGATAATGCGCCAGATGGATTATTTGGGTACCTTCAAGAAGTTAACGGGTGTTATAGTATTCCAATTTTGACCATCATCGTTGTTGGGTATTTAACAAAAAAAGTACCTGCTCTTGCTGCGAAAATTGCGGTGTTGTCAGGAGTGATATTTTATTCAATCAGTCAATTCATCTTAAAGCCAAACCTGATTAATAAAGCGGTTGCCAAAGCAGAAGCTGCTGGCATTACGGGTAGTGAGTTAGATTATATTAAAGCAGACGCTTACCCTCATTTTCTCCATGTAATGGCGATTTTATTTGCTTTGAATGTGATCATCATGTTGATCATCGGTCAAATTCGCCCACGTACTGAGGATTTCAAATTACAATACACCAATCAAGTTGACATCTCACCTTGGAAATATGTAAAACAGGTCGGAGCGTTGGTTTGTGTGATCGTAATTTTTATTTATGCGTATTTTTCGCCATTGATAATGGGCTAAAATGCGTTGGCTCAGCGAAGCCGAAGTCAACAAAAACGGAGATTCGTTCTTTGAAAGTGTACCCTTCGGCTTCGCTCAAGGAACACTTTCGCCACTTCGTTTTTTTTTCTAATTATTCCTAATAGAAATACGCCCGTCAATTTGAGGACTCACCTGAATATTACTGAATGTATGTTCTAAAACATTTTCAATAAATGCTTTTCGGATGAGTTTATCTGTTTCTTTTCTTTTGATTGGAATCAAAAAATCGAGATTGTCGCCTCCGTTTGCGATGTAATCGGGCATCGCGACTTTGTAGATTTCACCACTGACCAATGGTGCATCATGGATTTTGATTTCGATAGGTTTGTTTTGAAAAATTTCGTAACGCAATGAAGCGCTTACTGGCCAACCACCTCTGAGGGTCATGTGCTCAATTAATTGAAGCACCTCTGCCCCTGTCATATCCAAAATAAACATTCGGTTTTCGAAGGGCATCAATTCGTACATTTTGCCACGGGTCACTTCACCTGCTGCGATGGTCGGCAACCGCATACCTCCATAATTTTGAATTGCAAAAGCAATCGAATCGCCATTGTAATCTTTTGCCATTTTATAAATCGCGTCTGCACAAAAATTACCCATCGTAGATTCTGGTTGACCTTTGGTAATTTCTTCGTGAAACTCCCCTATCACCCGATTCATTTGCTTATCGGTTTGTTCTTTATACGGGTTTATGATTTCCTGAATTTCTTCGTCTGCGGAGCTATTCTTTTTATTTGAAATCTCTTGATTGTTTGGCTCAACCTTGGCGAGGTGTTGTGTTTGCTTACAGCTAACAAAAAAGAGAAATGATATAAAAAGCAGAAAAAGATACCTTGATATTTTCATATTTAATCTATTTGTTTTGCTACAAACCGAACTCTATTGAATACAATTTTTTTTCAGAATCATCGGGTAGAGTCAAAGACTACTAATAAATCTACAACAAAAGTGCCGCCTCTGTTTTTATGGCAGATTGCGCTCTATCCAAAGCGGATTCTGTTTGACCAGAAACAACTAAAAGTGCTCGCGCATAGTCTGCCCCAGTTGAACCTTCTGGCATCTTAGCTGCAACCTCATTAATAATGGTTGTCACCTGATTGCGAGAAAGTTTGACAATTTGCCAAAGGTTCTCACCAACATAAACTTGCTGTGTAACATTATACTCGATTTCTTTTTGAATCGAAATCAACATTGACATCCGCAAATCATTGATGGTCATATCCTCTTTTCGTAACCTTAAAACCAAATTTGGAACTGAAATTCGTTCGCACAAAAGCGATAGTCGCTCGTATGCCTGCAAACGCATCGGAACTGTGGTCTTTTTTGCACTATTATTCAATTCCATTTGCTTCATTGCCCTTTGATTGGTGAAAAAGGTTTTCATCAAATAATAAACGGTCAAGAAAACGATTAATGCAGGAGTGGTCGTCTTGATGATTTCTAAAAGAACGGCGAGAAAAGTAGCCATGTAATATGTTTTGATTAATTTAAGTTCACAAAAGTAAAAAACCGAACTAAACATTTAGGTATTTGTTAAAGTAACAGTTCATGACTTGTTACTTGTAAATGGATTTATCTACTTTTGTAACAGATTTTGATTCTTTTATAGATTTTATTCTTAATAAAATTTCAATAGGTAAGTAAAGTTGAAATAATTAAAGTTCCAAAATTAGAGTTTATTCTGAAATGAGTTATTTTTTCAACTTTTACTGTAGTTTATTTTGAAATAGTTCGTAGCGCAACGAATCCTTATTTTTTGGCTAATTGAGGCAAAAAATAGTAATAAAAGAAGTATTCGCTTGCACACAAAATATTTTAGGAATGGTTCAAAAATAAATTTACATTCCTTTGGTTGTTCTTTTTCCCTTCTGCTGCGTTGAAAAGCCTCGTCGATGCGTTGCATCGCCTACGTTTTTCGCCTTACAGAAGAAAAAAATAACTTCCCATAGAAACGCAATTTATTTCTGAACCATTCCTTAGAATAAAATCTAATTAGAACGATTAAAAAAAAACGATTGATATGAGTAATATGACTATTGCACCAATTTCTTTGACAGAAGGAGCGATTAAAGAGTTGAATCGTATTCGTGAAGAGCAGAACTTATCTTCTGAGCATGCACTGCGTGTTGGGGTGAAAGGTGGTGGTTGCTCTGGTTTTTCTTACCTTTTGGGGTTTGATGTTCAAAAGGAAGGAGATGACCTCTATGAAATCAATGGAATGAAAGTCCTTTTCCGCAAAGAACATGGTTTATATTTGATGGGAATGGAAATTGATTGGGTCGAAGGTCTCAATAATCGTGGCTTCTCTTTCAACAATCCCAACGCAGATGATACTTGTGGCTGTGGGACAAGTTTTAATGCATAAGTTTGGTTTATGAATCAATAAGAGCATTTTTAAATTTCCCTCAATTGATTGCAAGCGGTAAATTTTATGCTGAATTTCGTTAAAAAGCCTCGTTCAGGCTACTGCATCGCCTACGTTTTTTGCCTCATTCAAAATAAAATTTCCTCACTTTCGCTCAATCAGACTACTTAAGTCAACATATATAGTGCTAACCACTATAAAGACATTTTTTTAGCAAAAAATCTACTGAATTTTTTGATGCCTTCGCCATCAAATTTATTCCTAATTTCAAAAATGAAAGACTGCAATTGCCAGATGGGGCGATCATGTAACATGATCGCCCCATCTGGGGCTGTTATTAATTTTACACGTAATTTTATTTCTATAAATATTATCGCCTCTCTCAGGCTTTACTCATAAATTTTAAAGGGCAAACCCATCAAAGTTTTTTTTACGAATTGCTTGCTTATCGAATGCGGAACTTCAATTCTACTAAAAAAAACAAATATACTATGTCACAAATTAAAAATATTATTAGATTTCTGGCTTGGTTATTGATCCGCAACTATATATCAGTTATCCCCCGTACGAAAAGGTATGTAAGCCCCCATTTATTTTTAGTGCTTTCAAACCATAACCATGGATAATACAATAACAAAAAAAGTCGTAGATTTTCCCACAAAATCTCCGACAAAACCTATGAGTAGAATCGAACCAATGGCAAAAGCTATCTATTGGCTTTCACTGGTATTTGGTTCATCTTTGCTACTTTTCCAACCGCTTTTTTGGTATCTTTCTTTTTCCTACGGCATCATCAGTCTGGTAGCTGCTGGTTTTTGTTTCATCTTCTTTTTGGTAGCTGCTCAGTACAACCACGCAAAAGATTTTGAGAAAAGGCAAGTGTCTGTTATCAATCAAATGCAAACCCGACTTTCTCATTATAAAGAGGTCATGTCAAATTCAAAAGAATTGATTTCAGAATTTGATAGCTACGGAAATTTAGTTTTCGCTAACAATGCATTTATAAATTCTACTGGTATAAAATTCGAAAAAGACCAAACCACACATTTTGATGATTTGATTCCTAAGTGGTTATTGAGTTCACAGCAAGAATTTTTCAGAACGCAACAATTAGAAAAGATAAGAGAAACCCAATCTGAAGTTCCAATCATAGGAAATGGCGGAGCGGTAATTTGGATAGAACAACGCAATAAAATGCTTTTCGATTCATTAGGCAATTTAGTAAAAACAACCTGCATCGGAAGAGATATTACGCATCAAAAAAATACAGAGAAAACTTTAATTGAAGCAAAAGAAGCTGCTATCAAATCATCTTTGGTAAAAGCTCAATTTCTTTCTTCGATGAGCCATGAGATTCGCACTCCAATGAATGCGGTGATTGGACTCATCTATTTGATGTTGCAAGAAGAACCACGACCTGACCAAAAAGCACATTTGGAAACACTTAAGTTTTCTGCCGAAAATTTATTGGAACTTATCAACGATATTTTAGACTTTAGTAAAATAGAAGCTGGAAAAATAGAAATCAATGCAATTGATTTCAGCCTAGAAGAAATCATCAAAAACATCAATCATGGTTTTGGAACAGGGGCTGCAGAGAAAGGAATCGGTTTGTCATTAAATTACGATGAACGATTACCTTCCATGCTAATTGGTGACCCATTGAGATTATCTCAAATTATGAATAACCTCATCAACAATGCTATCAAATTTACTGATGAAGGTGGTATTAATATTTCCATCAAAATGAAGGAGGAAAGAAACTCCGAGGTAGATATTTTCTTCTCAGTTGAAGATACTGGCATTGGGATTCCTTCTGATAAATTAAAAACAATATTCGAAGATTTCTCTCAAGTTGACAATGCAAATCTGAGGCAAGGAACGGGTCTTGGACTTTCGATTACTAAAGAACTTTTAAAATTACAAAACAGCCAAATCGAAGTTGAAAGCACGTTTGGCGAAGGCTCTATTTTTTACTTTACTTTGACTTTCAAAAAATCTTTTATAAGAGAAGAAAAATTAGACAGTGTTCTTATCCATGATTGTGGTACAAGTTGTAAAAACAATTCCTTAGAAGGAATGAAAGTACTTTTGGTCGAAGACAACAAAATTAATCAAAAAGTAACAAAGAAATTTCTAACCAAATGGGGTATTGAAACCACCATCGCAGATAATGGTAAAATCGCTCTTGATATCGTTCAAATCAATGATTATGACCTCGTTTTGATGGACATGCAAATGCCTGTAATGAATGGAATTGAATCAACCAAAGCCATTAGAGCTTTAGGTGGTAAATTTAAAAAACTACCAATCATTGCACTCACCGCATCAGCAGTACTCGATATGAAACGTAACGCGATTCAAGCTGGCTTAAATGGATTTATTACCAAACCATTTACACCTGATATTCTTTATGCAAAAGTTGCTTCTTGTTACAAAAAAGAAGCGGTAAGAACGCAAAGAGCAGTGTCGGTTTAATTTTTCTTTTTTGATAATAAAAACGGCTGATTGGGTTTCCAATCAGCCGTTTTTTTATTTTTGTTTGAATTAGGATTTCAGGATTGGGAGTAGTGCTTTGAATGAAGTACGAAAGTAAAGAAATTGTTCTTTGCTCAATGTGCACCTCGGCTGCGCTCGAAGTACGTTCAAACCTCGAATCGCTCCGTGCAACAACTGGCAACTGGTAACAATGACAACTGGCCCCTCTCTACCCCAACTCCTTCCTCAAAACCGACAACGGACTTTCACGAATCACCTCTCGACTATTATACAATCCAATTAAAATCGTCAAACCAACAATGAAAAAGAAGATGAAAACAATCGGCAACCACTGAATATCAAAATCAAGTTTAAGCAAAAATGAAGCAATCGCATAACTGCCTGCCAATGCCAAAACAATACCCGTTGCAGCCGAAAGACCACCCAACATCGCATACTCAGTTGCATTGATTTTTAGCAACTGACTTTCACTTGCACCTATCGTTCTCAGGAGAACAGATTCCTTTATTCTTTGAAATTTACTGAGTAGCAACGAGCTAATCAAAACAATCAAACCAGTCAAAATACTAAAGAGCGCCATGAACTGAATCACGTAAGTTATTTTATTTAAAATGTCTTGGAAGGTCACCAAAATAGATCCCAAATCAACCACTGAAATATTGGGAAAAGCCTTGACCACTTCTCGCCGATAACTTGCCAAAGTTTCTTTATTAGGCGACTTGGTGACTAACACATGAAACTGCGGTGCTTCCTCCAAAACACCTGTTGGAAAAAGAATAAAAAAGATAGGTTTCATACTTTGCAAAAACTCAATACGGCGAATACTTCCGACGTATGTTTTAATCATTGCACCCTGAACATTCCAAACCAACTCATCACCAATGCTCACATCCAAGCCATCCGCATATCGTTGATCTAATGAAATATAGACCGAATCCCCTGGTGCAGCATGTCCAGTAAATTCACCCTCAATCAATTGTTCTGTTTCTTGTATCGTATCTCGATAAGTAACTCTTGCTTCTCGATTAATGGCCCATCTTTCTGCTGTGCGGGTTGTATCTGCCAACCAATCAGACTTTGTTCTTCCTTTCCATTCTGCCAATTTCATCGTGACAATTGGGACTTGTTCGATGAGGGGCATTTCTTTGGCTTCAGTTATTTTTGCTAAGCCTTCTGTTTGACTCGACTCAATTCCAAACAAAATCAAATTGGGTTGTTTGCCTGCATCCATTTGCGAAACATTATTCAGCAGCAAACCTTGAATAATGAATAAAGTCGTCAAAATCGCCGTCCCTAAACCAATTGAAACTATCAAGGTTCGCGTCTGATTATCGGGCCGATAGAGATTTGCTAATCCTTGTCGAAATACAAAACTCCAGTTTTTTGGAAAGAACTTTTTGACTCCCCACATCACCAAAATTGCAACCAAATACAAAACTGCAAAAGCTATCAACAAGCCAACCGTAAATGCCAAAGCGAGTTTAAAACTTTGGTTCAAACTCCAGAGAAAGGTAAAAAAGGATAGAAAAATAGCGAGATAAATTACCCACTTCAATGGGTCATTCGGTTTTACATCTTCATCTACCGAAGCTCTCAAAACACGCAACGGACTCACCAATCGAACCGACAAAAGTGGAACCAACGCAAACAGAGTCGTTATCAAAGTTCCAATACCAACGCCTTGAAAAATAGCTTTCCATGAAATCATCAAATCGATTTTATAAGGCAAAACATCTTTCAAAATAAAAGGCAAAGCCATCTGCACTGCTGTCCCCAAAGCTGCTCCAATCAGTACCGCCAAAAATCCTAAAATCGAAATTTGTAAAAAGAAAATCATCAACGCTTGATTGCCTTTCATCCCTAAACATCTGAACACTGCAATCGAAGGAATTTTATTTTTCACATAAATATAAACGCTACTCGCAACACCGATACATCCCAAAATTAAAGCCACCAAAGCGACTAAATTCAAAAAAGTATTGAGGTATGAAAAGGCATTTCCTAAACGCTCTTTTTGATCTTCTAAAGAACGAATTCGTGCTTTTTCATTCCGAAAAGTCTTCTCGTTTTTTTCTTGCCAGTCTATAATTGAGTAGTCAGTTGGTAATTTTCGGTAATAACCGTAATCGACAAAACTGCCCGGTAATATCAAACCAGTTTTATCCAAATTATCATTTCCAATATAAATTGTTGGCGCAAACTGCGTCCCAGAAGACAATGCCCCAAAAGAATTCAACAATCGCCCTGTAATCGCAAATGTCACATTTCCGAGCTTTATGGAGTCGCCAACTTCCAAACCATATTCCAACATCATCCCATCATCTACCAACGCAGCTTGTCCGTTTTGATACTCCGCTGCAGCTGATTCAGGAATCGTATTTATTTTTCCATAAAAAGGAAAATCACCTTTCACGGCTTTGATTCTAACGTATTGTGTCTCGTCCACTTTGGGCATATACGACATCGAAAACAACTCTCGTTCAGTGGCTTTCTCACCTGGCACTTCTTCAAATAAATTATACAAATTTTCATTCAATGGGTTGTTGCTCGAAACCTGCACATCTGCCCCCAAAAGCGTTTTCGCCTGATTGTCCAAATCACGAATCAGGTTATAATTAAATCCATTGATGGCCACTAACGCAGAAATCCCCAAAATTATCGAGGACATAAAAAGGAAAAGTTTTCCTCGATTTTTGCGGCTATCGCGATAAGCTGTTTTTATTAAAAAGTTGAAATTTGACATACGTAATGCGGAGCGGTGCTTCGCAATAATTTTGAAAAAATTAAAAAATGGTAGAAGGGTTTTGAGGGTGATTTTTGGTCTTTATTGAGTAGATTTTGTAGAGGACTACTGACATTTTTTTGAGCGACTTTCACGGAGCACCGTTCTGTGTTGCGTGAGCGGCTTTTGCGGAGCACCGCTCTGTGTTACGTGGCAACGAGTTTGGTCAATGCATCTGACTCCACCTTCCCTCCTCTCAAACGAATGATCCGATCGGTCTTTGCAGCCAAATCCAAATCATGTGTCACGATGACCAAAGTTGTTTTTTGTTCTTTATTAATTTCGAAAAGAAGCGACTCGATTTTGATACCTGTTGTCTCATCGAGATTACCAGTCGGCTCATCTGCGAATAAGATTTTTGGTGCATTGCTAAATGCCCTTGCCATTGAAACCCGTTGTTGCTCCCCACCCGAAAGTTGCGTCGGGTAATGCTCTGCTCTTTCTGCCAATCCTACCCTTTCCAACAAATCTAAAGCAACTTTTCGTGCGCCTGACTTACCTTGCAACTCCAAAGGAATCATCACATTTTCAACAGCAGTCAAAGTTGGAATGAGCTGAAAATTTTGAAAAATAAAACCGACGTTCTGATTTCTAACCAAAGCTCTTTCATTTTCTGAAAGCTGATTGAGATTGCTTCCGCAAAGCGTGACGCTTCCTTCAGATGTATTGTCCAATCCAGCACATAAACCCAACAAGGTTGTTTTTCCACTCCCTGATGGACCGACGATTGAAACAATTTCTCCAGCCGTAATATCAAAATTGATTTGGTCGAGCACCTTCAGTTCACGCGAACCACTTTTGTATATTTTACTAACTTGGTCAACCTTTAAAATTTCTGACATGTTTTATTTTTTTTGATACCTTTTGAAAAGTACATTTGACTTCAAATTGAACAAACTACTTCCTCATTCCTTACTTAGGTAAATCTATATTTATGAAAAAATTCACCCAACTGCTTCCAATTTTTATACTCTTCTTTTTGGTAATTGGATGCAAAAGTGAACAGCCAAAGGTCGAAGATGTTGCCACAAAAGCCGTAAAAAAGTCAGAGAATTCGACTGGCACCCCAAAATCGTCGAAGAAGACCATCCTTTGTTTCGGGAATAGCTTGACTGCTGGTTATGGATTAGCAGATGAAAAAGAAGCATGGCCTTCCCTTTTACAAAATCGTTTGGACGAAAAAGGCATGAATTATAATGTCATCAACGCGGGTTTGAGTGGTGAAACTACTTCTGGCGGGCTCAATAGAATTGATTGGGTTTTGAAGTCGCCGGTTGATATTTTTATTTTGGAATTGGGTGCCAATGACATGCTCCGTGGGTTGGATGCAAACGAAGCAGAATCAAACCTCAGAAAGATTTTACAAAAAGTAAAAGAGAAATATCCTGATGCTAAAATCATCATGGCAGGCATGCTCGCGCCTCCCAATTTAGGCAAAGATTATAGAAATACTTTTGATGCAATGTTTCCAAAATTGGCAAAAGAGTTTGGTGGCTTGAACATCCCATTCTTTTTGGAAGGGGTTGCTTTACAGGCGCACTTGAATTTACCCGATGGAAAACATCCCAATGCGGAAGGTCAAAAGATTGTTTTGGAAAATGTTTGGGAGGTTTTGGAAAGAGCGTTAGAGGTGATATAAATAGCTTAGAAACGCTCAAAAAATAAGTTCCCGATTTCAAAAAATTAGTGAAGGAAAAGTGATTGATAATGAGGTTTTTCGAGCTAATTTTTTGAGTAATACTAAAAAAAAGGCGCAAAGAACATCGTCCTTTGCGCCATATATTTTTACTCAGATAAATCCCGAAGTAGATCCGAGACCCGTTTGGTTCTACTAATTTAGCTTCGCCAAACTCTCCTCAATAATTCTAATCCGCGCTTCTCCGTCTGCCAATTTTTGTTTTTCACGTTCTACCACTGCTGCAGGGGCACCTGCTACAAAACGTTCATTCGATAACTTTTTAGAAATACCGAATACGAAGCCCTTTTGGCGTTTGAGTTCATCATTGAGTTTTGCTTTTTCAGCTTCTACATCAATGGTGATTTCTGCTTCGAGGTAAAACTTATCTGCCCCGGCAACAAAACCAATGCCTTTGGTCTCTGAATTTGAAAAATCTATACCTGTTAGATTCGCTGATTTGATGACCAATTCTTTCATTCCAGAAATGGCAAACAAAGCTTCAGAGCTATCGCTTTTTTCTACAGAAAGCGGATAAGCATCGCGAGAACTCAATGAATTTGCATCACGCGTTTCACGGATTTTAGAAATCAAAATCTGTGCTTGCTCAACTTTCTCAACTAAGTTTGCATCGAACGTATTTGCTTTTGGAAAACTGCTCATCATACAATCATTTCCTTCTGCTTTTTCGCTCAATTGATGCCAAATTTCTTCTGTGATAAATGGCATAAATGGGTGAAGTAATGACATCTGCTTTTCAAAAAACTGAATCGTTCTATCTAAAATAGGTTTTGAAATCGGCTGCTCTTTTGCAGGTTTGATGTATTCCAAATAAGCCGAACAGAAGTCATTCCAAATCAATTTATATAAGGTCAGAATAGCATCTGACAAACGATAACTATCCAAGTTTTTATTTACGTCAGCGACTGCTTGTTCCAACCTGTTTTCAAACCAACTTACGGCCAATGCACTGATTTCATCTGTTCCTTTATCTGAAACTTCCCAACCTTTTATTAATTTAAGTGCGTTCCACATTTTGTTGCAGAACTTACTTCCTTGAGCACATAACTGACTCTCATTCAAGGTTTTACCTGTTTCTGGATCAGAAGGCGCATCAAAGATAATATCGTTACCAGCAGACGTACAACTCAAAATTCCATATCGAACACCGTCTGCGCCATAGTTTTCAATAAGCTTCAATGCTTCAGGTGAATTACCCAAAGATTTACTCATTTTACGACGTTTATTATCACGAACCATTCCTGTAAAGAAAACATCTTTGAAGGGCCAATTGCCTTTCTCGGTGCCTATCAATTCAGGTGACCATTCGTAACCCGCCATAATCATTCTCGCTACCCAAAAGAACATGATATCCCAACCTGTCACCAAAACATTGGTAGGGTAGTAGTACTTCAATTCGTCTTGATTTTCAAACCCATCAAAAACTGAAATTGGCCATAACCATGAGGAGAACCAAGTATCGACCACGTCCACCTCTTGGGTCAAATCAGCTAAAGTTAAATTGGCGTTTCCAGTTCTTTCTTTTGCTAAATCGAGTGCTTCATTTTCCGTTTCAGCGACAATTGGCTCGTCGTCCCCTTCCAAAAACCAAGCTGGGATTCTTTGTCCCCACCACAACTGGCGAGAGATACACCAGTCCCGAACATTCTCTTCGCGTAGCCAAGAGTTGTACATGTTTTTCATGTTGTCTGGGTAGAACACCACTTCACCGTCATCAACGGCTTTGAGCGCATCGGCAGCAAAACCTTTCATGTTTACATACCATTGTTGGGTCAAACGTGGTTCAACTACGGCATCTGTTCTTTCTGAATATCCAATTTTAGTACGATAATTTTCCAATTCAACCAAGGCACCTGCTTCCTTCAAAAGCACCTTTACTTTGATTCTTGCATCAAATCTATCTTCACCAATGAGTATCTGTGCGTTTTCATTCAAGTGACCAGTTTCGGTCAGAATGTCGATAACAGGTAAGCCGTGCTTTTGACCAATTTCATAATCATTTTGGTCATGCGCAGGTGTGATTTTCAATGCACCCGAACCAAATTCTAATTCTACATACGGATCTGCAATAATCGGAATCGGTCGATTAATGATTGGAATAATGGCATTCTTACCAACCAAATGCTTGTATCTTTCATCGTCTGGGTGAACCGCAATCGCAACATCTGCCATGATGGTTTCAGGTCTTTGTGTGGCAATAACGATGTCCAATTCAGGGTCATTTTCGATTTTATACGAAATATGATAGAGATGAGAATTTTCTTCTTTATGAATAACCTCTTCGTTAGAAAGTACTGTTTTAGCAACAGGATCCCAGTTGGTCATTCTTAGTTTCCGGTACAGCTTTCCTTTTTTATGAAGGTCAACAAAAACTTTGATAACCGCTTTTGAAAGGGATTCCTCCATGGTGAATCGAGTGCGATCCCAGTCACAGGAAGCACCCAATTTTTGGAGTTGTTTCAATATGATACCGCCGTACTCTTCTTTCCATTTGAAGGCATGTTCCAAAAATTCGTCTCTGGTTAGATCCGATTTTTTGATACCTTGAGTTCTCAATAATTTTACAACTTTTGCCTCAGTCGCAATAGATGCATGATCCGTTCCTGGAACCCAACACGCATTTTTACCTTCCATTCGAGCTTTTCTGATCAAGATGTCCTGAATGGTATTATTGAGCATGTGTCCCATGTGTAAAACCCCTGTTACATTTGGTGGAGGAATGACAATGGTAAACGGTTCTCTATCATCAGGAGTTGAACGGAAGTATCCGTTTTCCATCCAATGTTTGTACCATTTGGATTCAATATCGTTTGGACTGTAGTGAGTACTGAGCATTTCTCGGTATTATTTTAGGAAAGTAGTATTGAAATTTCCTTTTTTAAAAATATAGTTCGTGTATGGTTGTTCTCGTTCTTTCTTTCCCAGTTACCATATAGATTTTGTTGTAAAGACCTTTTGGAAAAGTTGGAAATATTTTTCCTGGAGTCAATGTTCTGAGTATTTCAGGGATTCGCTCAGGAGTCTCAATTGCGACGAATTTTGAACCAAGTTCCCTTACAAAAACATAATCCAGAAAGGCTCCGTAATCTGTGTTATTATAAGTCAACACCTTCGTACCATGATCCTCTGCTATAGGTGTAACCGTTTCGTTGGCATATCGAGTTCCAATTCCTAAAACAAAATTGATATTTGCATCATGAAAAAGGTTGACTAAATCCTTCGTATAATTTTGACCGGCAGGTGTCAAGCCAGCCAAATTCCTTTGTTGATCCAACATGTATTCTCCTGGTCGAACAATGAAAATGGTCGAAGCGCCTCCATCATTGGTAAAAGGAATCTTAGTTCCATCTTTTAATTGTACCTCTGTTGCTGTGATTTTGGAAATCATATTTTGGTCATTCCCAACTTTTGCTGAGGTTCCTTCATTTTTACAACCAGTAAAAAAAAATCCTACTAAAAGGGCGAAAAAAAATATTCTCATTAGAATCTAAATTAAGTCAATTTTGGTTTTGAATAGTACTTTGGTAAAACAAATCCAATAACAGGAAAAGAACCGCTCTACAGACTACTTAGTAATACTCAAAAAATAACTTCCCTCTTCAATTCAAAAAATTAGCTCGAAAAACCTCATTATCAATTACTTTTGCTTCACTAATTTTTTGAAATCGGGAATTTATTTTTTGAGCGTTTCTTAGTATGAATATTCTTCAACATCACAACTTCCTGCCGCTCCACCTGTGAGTACATAAAAAACATCATGCGCATCCTCTGGAAGGTTTTCTGTTATGTCAAAACCTGTCAAATCTGCGATGATCAATGGAATCGAATAGTTTTCGCCACCAATCAAGAATTTCTTTCCAGGATTGTAATCGAAAATGAATTCGAAGATTCGATGTCTTGTGTTAGAATTATAATTAAAGGTTCCAATTTTTTTTGCTGTACCAGTTGGCTGTACTGTTAGAGCTGTTCTTACTTGGGATGAACTCATTACTGCACCCAAATCGACGCCTTCTAAAATTTTTGCAAGGTTAACAGCTCGCTGTTTTCCTTCTGGCAGCAGATCCACTGTTTCGATTGGTTTATTTTCTTCATTTTTATAATGCTCTGCGCATGGAACCAAAAAGATTACTGATTTATTGGTCGGAAGGTCTTTGGTTGAGCCATCACTAAAGGTGATTTTACTATTATCAACCGAGACTACTTTTTTAGTCTTTTTTCCGCTAACTGAGCTTATAGCACTACCAGATCCATCGGACTTACAACCGATAGCCAACAATCCACAAATCAAAAAAATGGGAACAAATAACTTCATAGGGAATTTAATTTTATTAAACAGTTTGTTTTTCCAAGATAGGAGCAACTACTTGATTACGGACTAAATCGTCCATCGTTTCGCGTTTGCGGATTAAATAATCTTTTCCTTCATAAATAAGTACCTCCGCAGGTCTTGGACGCGAATTGTATTGACTTGCCATACTAAAACAATAAGCACCTGCATTTCTAAAACAAAGAATATCTCCTTCATTTACCTCGGCCAATCTGCGGTTGACACCGAAAGTATCTGTTTCACAAATATTTCCTACAACAGTATAAATTCGTTGTCTTCCAGATGGATTTGAAATGTTTTCGATTTGGTGGTACGCATTGTAGAACATGGGTCGAATCAAGTGATTGAACCCTGAGTTCAAACAAACAAACATCGTTGAGGTCGTTTGTTTGACTACGCTGGCTTTCGCCAAAAAGTAGCCTGATTGACTCACCAAATATTTGCCAGGCTCAAAAACCAGAGTCAATTCCCGGCCATATTCTTTACAAAATTCATTGAAGCGTACAGAGAATTTCTCTCCGAAGTTTTCAATATTGGTTTCGATATCTTCTTTTTTATATGGCACTTTAAAACCAGAACCAAAGTCAATAAATTCTAAATTTTTGAAATTTATCGCTGCTTT
>CALLVG010000113.1 GCA_938010715.1 uncultured Saprospiraceae bacterium | reverse complement strand
ATTTTCATTACCATTTATTAAATGACTTGGTAGAATATCGGGAACGTTAGGCCAAAAACTCGGACGATAAATCTGACGCTGCTCTGGGCCATTGATTCTTTTCAAGTATGCTTCCACCTCTTCTCGGCTATCGTATTTAATAAAATTGGTGTAAGATTGCGTAAATCCGACCTTACACATCGCCAACAATAATCGAGGAGAAGTAAACGATCCAGCAAGAAAAATCACCTCAGGATCAACTTTATGAACTTCCGCAATCAACCATTCCCAAAATGGAAGCGGTTTAGTATGTGGCACAGAAGCTCTGAAAAATTTGACTCCTTTTTCTAACCAAAAAAGCACAACATTCCTTAATTCATTCCATAAATTTCGCCAATCATCGGTTTCAAAATTAAAATCAACAACATCTCGATATTTGAGGGGCGGACTTTCAATACAAGGAATGGAACCATCTGGTCGAATATCAAACCATTCTGGATGCTCTTTTATCCATTTATGATCATTGGAACATTGAAATGCCAAATCCATTGCGATGTTAACTCCGATTTCTTTTCCTACTTTTAAAAGATTTTCAAAATCTTTCATTTCACCCAGTTCAGGATGAATGGCATAATGACCTCCTGTTTCATCTCCAATTGCCCAAGGGGAACCTGGCTCTCCTTCTTTTGCCACTGGGTTGAAATTTTTTCCTATTCTTTTCGTCTTCCCGATTGGATGAATCGGAGGCATATAAAGCACATCAAAACCCATTTCTTTTATTCGAGGTAACAGATTTTGTACATCTTTTAAAGTTCCATGCTTTCCTTTTTCAGGACTGGTCGAGCGAGGGAATAGCTGATAATAGGTCGTAAACAACTCACGATGCTCCCCTACTCTAACTTTCAAGTTTTTGTCGTAAACGGTTTCATGTTTTACAAAAGGAAACTTTCGACCTAAATCGGTGAATTCTTTGCTTAGCGCAAAGGTCAATTTTTCGGTTTCTGGTTTATCACTTTCGAAAAATTGGTAAGCATCAATTAAAGGTTGATTGTTTTTATCAGAAATGACTTCCGCCAATTCTTTTAATAGTAAAACTGCATACTCAATTTCACCTTTTAACGGCGCACCTTCCTTGTTTTTATCTTTGAAAGATTTTTGCCAAAAAGTCAATCTATCGACCCAAGCTTGAATTTTGTAAGAATAAAATCCAGTTTTAGTGGTATTAAAACGGGCTTTCCATCTGTCTTCTCCTACCAATTTCATTGGGACATTACTCCATTCATCTTCTGATTCGTGTTTGTAACATAAACTTGATCTTATGTTTAGGTGCCCATCTGCAAAAATATTTGCAGAAACAACGACGCCACCACCAATAGTCCTTTTTATAAAATATCGACCACCATTAATCTCTGGAATAACTTTTTCTATAAAAACTCGATTTTTCATAATTTTTGTTGAGGAGTGTAAACCAATATTGATTACAAGACGTAAAATTAACCCGTGAGATTAAACTGCAAAGATTTTAGGCTGGTATTTATAAATTGCCATTATTGCCGTTATTTTTACGCCCTCAAATTGCGTACTGTGTCAAAGAAAGAAAAAAAAGATAAGGAGAAAACTGCCAAACCATTCCTGAAATGGGTTGGTGGCAAGTCGCAATTATTGGCAACCTTCCAAAAATTATATCCAAAAGAATTAAAAAAAGAAAGCATTCAACACTACTGTGAGCCATTCTTGGGGGGAGGTGCAGTTTTTTTTGACATCGCGCAGCAATTCAATTTGAAATCAGCTAAACTTTTTGATATCAATAGAGAGTTGGTTTTGACCTACAAAGTAGTTCAAAAAGATGTTGATTTGATGATGGAATTTTTGGAAAGATATTCTACTGAATATTTGGCTTTGACCATCGATCGTCAGAAAGAATATTATTATGAATTCAGAACTAATTACAATCATCAACGATTTCAGATTGATTATAAAAGGTATAATAAAAATTGGATCCCAAGAGCAGCGCAACTTATATTTTTGAATAAAACCTGTTTCAATGGCTTGTACCGAGTCAATCAAAAAGGGGAATTCAACACACCTTCAGGAGTTTATAAAAAACAACATAATCCTAAAATATTAAACGAATCAAATTTAAAACAGACCTCTAAAATATTGACGATTGCAGATATTGAGGTTTCCAGTTTTAGTGATATTGAAAAGGAAATCAAGAAAACTTCGTTTATATATTTTGACCCGCCATACCGACCAATTAGCAAAACAGCCAGTTTTACCAATTATTCAGAAAAGAATTTTGGTGACCCCCTTCAATTAGAGTTGGCTCAGGTTTTCGAAAATTTAGACAAAAAAGGAAACTTTGTCATGCTTTCTAATTCGGATCCAAAAAACGAAAACAAAGAAGATTCTTTCTTTGATGATTTGTATAAAAACTACAACATCAAAAGAGTTGCTGCCAATCGAGTCATCAATTCTAAGGTTTCGAAAAGAGGTAAAATCTCAGAAATTGTTGTTCGAAATTATTAGACGATATTCAATCTTTTCATGTAATTTTTCACTCCTTGCCAAGTGGCATCAGAAAACTTGCTCAATATTTTCATGTCAACCAAATCTTGGACTTCTGTTCTATTATCGAAAAATCCATGTTCGATAAGCACCGCAGGACAACTTGTTTTCTTTAAAATGTAAAAATTCTTTTCCTTGTCTGGATCACCATCCGACCAATCTGTCCGATAAACACGAGCCATTCTTGAATTTGTCGCTTTATAAATTTCCGTAGCCAAAATATCACTTTTGGTGTTGCCTCTTGAAGTAAAAATCTCCCAACCTTTGCCACCTCCGGCATTGCTATGAAATGAAATCAGAAAAGAGTTTCTATGGTTTTTATAAATTTTATTGGCAGCCAAAGTTCTAAAATAGAGCGGCGTATCTTTCACCGTGTCCATCACGAAACTAACTGGGAATCCTTCATTGATGGCACGAGAGGCAAATTGCCAAGCCAAAGCTCGATTGCCGACACCCTCATAAAACCAGCCATTGTCGTGCAGTTCAAGATCTGGAAATTCTATTCTTTTTCCGAGTGAAGGTTTGGTGGTATATTTTGCGGAAAAGTCAAGGCCGCCATGGCCTGCGTCAAGGAGAATGACTGGTTTCATCAATAATATTTTAGGTTTTAAAGAAATCAAACATACTATTATTAGGTTAGATTATTAAGAAACGTTCAAAAAATAACTTCCCGATTTTAAAAAAATAGTCGATGGAAAGTGATTGATAATAGCCTTTATTCTGAAATGAGTTGTAGAGCAATCAATGTTTATTTTTTCGTTAATTGAGGCAGAAAATTCAAGAATAGTCTTAGCTATTGTTTAATTTTTTTAACGCGTGTCCCGATTTTTGAATAATTTCTTTTACCCCTCAATTGTAAAAATATTGTAAAGAAGAGTGACCTCAAGACGTGATGACTAATGATTATTAAGAAAAAGCAGATATTTAGATTATGAAAATTTATTACCTTTTAATTCCTCTTTTTATATATTCCAATCTTGTTAATTCTCAACAGGTTTTAATGAATGAATTTTGTGCAGATAACACCTCCATAATAGCAGATGCAAATGGAGAATTCAATGATTGGATTGAACTCTACAATAAAAGTTCGATACCAATAAAATTATTCAATTACAGTTTATCGGACGATGAAAACGAACTTAGAAAATGGATTTTTCCTGATGTCGAAATTTCAGCAAACGGTTACTTATTGATATTCGCTTCTGGTCAAGATTCTATTTTTGGAAACGAATTGCATACCAATTTCAAAATCAAAACATCGGGCGAGACAATAATTCTTTCAAACCATCACGAGCAAATAATCGATCTAATTGAGCCAATACAATTGGCTGAAAATCAATCATTTGCGCGAATTTTGGATGGTAATCCTACTTTTGGAATAGCAGAAATTCCTACGCCAAATTCAGCAAATAATTTGGGAGAAAGTATAAATTTTTCGCATCCATCAGGATATTACGCAGATCCATTTTTATTGACGTTATCCGTTTCTAACGCAAATCAAAAAATCTATTACACCTTAAATGGAGACAATCCGACCTCGCAGGATTTACTTTATTCGGAACCTATTATAATCGAAAAAAGGACAGAAGGAGATTTCCTTTTTAGTGCTATTCCAACGACCCCATTGGATGGAAACCCAATTTTAAATGACTTCGTTTGGAAGCCATCAGTTCAAGTTCAAACCAACAATGTAGTCAGGTTTGCAGCTTTTGAAAACGGAGAAATTCAATCTCCAATTTTCACAAAAAACTATTTTATTGGGAATGAATTAGCAAATAAATACTCATTTCCAGTAATCAATATCACCTCAGACAGCTTAAATCTTTTTGGATTTGAAAGTGGAATTTATATCCCTGGCAAACGATTTGAAGAAAATGGATTTATCTTTTACCCAGAAGGGAATTATTTGAATGAAGGAAGAGATTGGGAGCGCGATGCACACATTTCATATTTTGAGAAAGATGGAAAATTAGGTTTTGAATCAAATGTTGGAATTCGAATGCATGGCAATGGCAGCACAGCTTTTCCGCAAAAGTCATTTAAGATTTATTTTAGAAATGAATATGGTCAAAATGAATTAGACTATCCCATTTTTCCAAATTCTGAAAATCAAAAATATAAACGTTTGCTTTTCCGAAATGGAGGCAACGACTTTTTGGATACTCATTTCAAAGATGCGTTTCTACAAAATGTAATCGGTGATTTAGATCTGGACTTGCAAAAATTTCAACCATCCATTGTTTTTATTAATGGAGAATATTGGGGCATCCACAACATTAGAGAAAAATATGACCGCTTCCATTTTCAAAATAATTTTGGAATTGATAAAGAGGAGATCAATGTATTGAAAGTCGATGGTAGAGTTGAAGAAGGTGACAACACTGATTATTTAGAATTAATAGATTTTGTGGAGCAAAACGATTTGTCTATTAACGCAAATTACAGGCATATTGCAGAACAAGTTAACCTATCCAACTTTATAGATTTTCAAATCTCAGAAATCTATTTCGCCAATTATGATTGGCCTTGCAATAATTATAAAATATGGAAAGGCAGCGCCACTGATTCAAGATGGAGATATGCCATTTATGATTTAGATTACACTTTTGGGTTTGATGCTAAATCAAATTATACCGTAAATTCTCTTGAGCATGCAACCAGTGAAAATGACTTTTGGCCTCACTGCCTCATATCGAACACTATTTTTCGAAACCTATTAAAAAATGAAGAATTTAAAAAACAATTTCTCGATCGGTTTTTATTTTGCCTAAAAAACAATTTCAATTCCAATCAAATAATTGATAAAATACACGAATTTGAATCTTTGTATCAGCCTGAAATGCAGGAGCATATTGACCGTTGGCAATATCCGCCAAACATGGATGCTTGGCGAAGCGAAATTCAAAAATTAAAAGAATTTGCCCGAGAGCGTCCCTGCTATATGAAGGATCATATTGTCTCCTTTTTCGATTTAGAAGAATTTGATTTCAACTGTAAAAAAGCAAATGAAGAAGGAGGAACACTAGAGGTCTTTCCCAATCCAAGCAATGGAAATTTCACTTTAACCAATAAAACTTATGAAAATCTGACGAACTTAAATTTAAATATTTTCAATTTTAATGGTCAAATCGTTTTTTCAGGAAAAAACATCTCTATCGCCAAAAATGAAGATTTTCAAATTAGAGTAATTGACCTGCCTTTTGGGATGTATTTTTTAGAATTAAAAAACGAGAAAAAATTAATTCAGAAGAAGATATTGATTTCAAGTAATTAAAATCTACGTAAAAACCTGTAAAAAAACAACTTATAACAGTTTGAATGTTCTTTACATATTTAATCGCCAAAACAAAAAAATCCCCTGCAAGTCACTGACTCACAGAGGATTAGCTCTTTGGAAGCTTGTAGCGAGAGAGTGACTTGAACACTCGACCTCAGCATTATGAATGCTGCGCTCTAACCAGCTGAGCTACCTCGCCATATCGTTTTTTAGCACTGAACTTTATCAGTCGTTTTCAAAACGGGTGCAAATATAAATTAATTCCAATTATGCGGAAATTTTTTGAAATGAAAATGAAAAAATTAAAATAAAAAGCCAAATTTCGTTGGATCTGTGAATTGCTGCTATTTTTGCCGTCACAAGGAAGTCATTCATAAAATGGCATTAAATTAGAATTTCTAAAAATAAAATAATTACACGATGAGATCCATTGGTTTATTGGTAGCACTTGCAATTGGAGCACTTTTATTGTTTCAAGGAGTGAGCAACTACAACAATTTTCAAATTAAACAAATAGATTTGGAAGAAGCTTGGGGCCGAGTACAAAGTGCCTACCAGCAAAGAGCAGATTTGATTCCAAATTTGGTGAGCACTGTAAAAGGAGCAGCTGAATTCGAAAAAGGCACGTTCACTGCATTGACTGAAGCAAGAGCAAAAGCAACAAGTATTAATGTGGATATTTCCAATCCCACTGATTTAGAAAATTTTCAAAAAGCACAAGGTGCTCTTTCTTCAGGCTTGGGCCGTTTATTGGCTGTCATGGAAAATTACCCTCAATTGCAGGCAACTGCTGGTTTTAGAGATTTGCAGGCTCAATTGGAAGGTCAAGAAAATAGAATCAGAGTAGAAAGAAATAAATACAATGAAGAAGTTGCTAATTTTAATAAAGCCGTAAAGGTTTTTCCTGCAAGTTTCTTCGCAACCGTGTTTGGATTTTCAGAGAAACCTCAATTTGAAGCAGATCAAACTGCTCAAAACGCGCCAAAGGTTGAGTTTTAATCTTAACAAAGATCACTTTATTTTAAAGGGCAATTTGTCAATTGCCCTTTAAAATAAATTTTGTTTACTATACTTTCTAATGAACGGAATGAATCACGTTCAAATGGCAAAAGATTTGCCATAGCATAACTGAAACAACTACATAAAGTAATCTTGATAATACGTCAGTGGAAAAAATGGCAAAAAATATAGATAAAGATCAAATGAAGGCCTTAATAAAATCCTCAAATGATCACTTCAAAAAGCGGAATTTAAAGATGGCCCGCACCACTGCACAAATTGCTTTAGATTTCGCCAAAAGGTCTGAAAACGCTGCAGACATTTATAACGCAAGTCTTTTATTATCAACGATTTATGGAACAAATGGTCGATACTCCAACGATAAATCTTTCTTCGAAAAGGCGCGTGTTTATTTGGAGGAATCTCAGAAATTGACTTTTGAAAAAACTCCTACTAATCACATTTCTTACCTCCAAACCTTAGGACTTTTACATTTTGATGAAGAGGTTTTTCAAAAATGTATTTCCACCCTTGACCGTGCTATCGAAGAAGCTAAGGCTGTTTCACTTTCCATACCCACTTGCCAAATTTTGCTCAATAAGAGTCATGCTCAATTGCAAATTGGGGAATACGATAACGCTCTTGCGACCGCCCTTATCGCGAAGCAACTCATTGAAGCATCTTCTGACAAAAATCAATATCTCTTTTCAGATTTGTTGAAGGTGCTTTCTTTGGTTTATGTCAAAACAAACGAATTTGGAAAAGCAATTGAGTCCGCTCAAAAGCTACTTTCTATCAGTAAGGAATTGGGAGAAGTTGAAAAAGAATTGATTGCACTGAATGTGATTGCCATCGTCTCTGGCGTACAAGGCAATTTCAAAATAGCAACTCAATATTTTCAAGATGCACTTGATAAAGGTGAAAAAATTGGATACAAATATTACATCGCGCAATGCCAAATCAACATTGGGACGATATACGCTCATCTGTACAATTATGAAGATGCTTTGGAACGATATAATCTCGTTTTGGAAGATTATAACGATGTTTTGGATGACCAAACCAAAGTGGCTATTTTTAATAATGTTGGAAACATCAACTACACCACAGGTAAGTATGATTTAGCGAAGTCCTTCTTTGAAAAGGCATTGAAAATTGCTTCTCAAAAAGGATTTAAAAGTGAAGCTGCGCTCTCGCGTGCGCAACTGGGAAGAACATTCACTGCACTTGACTATTTGGACAAAGCTGCAACGTATTCCAACAAGGCTGCGACGTTTTTTGAGCATACTCCTAATTCAAATGGAAATCAAATTAACCAGTTAAATTTAGGAAATATTTCTTTCAAAAAAGGAGATTCAAAAGAAGCAATTTCTTTAATTGAAAAAGGAATTGAATCAGCAAAAAAATTGCACGATGATGTGAGCCAAATAACTGGTTATCAGCAACTTGCAAATATTTATAAATCTGAAGCCAACTATGAAAAGGCCTTTGAAAACTTAAATCAATTTTCAAAATTGAAAGAAGAATTCAGCAGCAAGCAAAGGAGCCGCCAATTCATGGATTTAGAAATAAAAAACGCCCTTAAAAACAAACAAAATGAAATTGAGCAACTCACTAAAGAAAATGAGTTACAATCTCAATTGCTCGAAAAAACGGACCAAATTGAAATTAAAAACAGGGAGTTGACTTCCATGAACGAGGACTTGAGACAATTCGCATATATTGCTTCTCATGATTTGAAAGAACCACTTCGGATGATCAGTAGTTATGCGCAGATTTTATTGCGGTTATATGGAGACAAATTTGATGAAAACGCAAAGAGTTATTTTGGATACATGACCGAAGGGGTAACTCGAATGAATGGCTTGCTCGAAGACCTTTTGAAGTATGCAACCGTTGGTCGAAATGAGGAAGAAGTGGAAAAAATCGAAATGGATTATGTGGTTGAAATCTGTAGAGTCAACTTGAAAGTTTTGATTCAAGAATCAGGCGCACAAATCAATTACGGAGAACTACCCAGTGTTTTTGCAACGCGAACGACCCTCATCCAACTGATGCAAAACTTGATAAGCAATGGGATAAAATTTAGAAAAGAAGGAACTGCCCCAATCATAGATATTTCATGCAAAAAATCTGATACCACATATACCTTCACAGTCAGGGATAATGGTATCGGTATGGAAGAAGAACATCTCGAAAGAATTTTTGTAATCTTCCAACGACTTCATTCTCGAACGACTTACGAAGGTTCAGGAATTGGCTTGGCAATTTGCCAAAAAATCGTACAACGTTGGGGTGGAAAAATTTGGGTTACTTCCGAAAAAGACAAAGGTTCTTCCTTCCATTTTACGGTGCCGATCAAAGAATAATCCATATTCAAAGAGACATCTCTGAATAAAGGACAAATTTGGAAATGTTATACTAAACTTGGTTCTGATTTTTTCTCAGGTGAATTTGTTGGTAGAAACCAACTGAGCTCACACAATAGGCAAGAGCCTCGCGCGACCTATGATTACTTTTTAAATAAAATCAACACATGAAATATCACTACCAAAAAAAGTAATATTTTTGCCGCATTTGTGACACCGTTTGTTTTAACAAGCAACAAAGGCTCAAAATTTACGTTTTTCGGACTGTTAAATCACCATTTCAATTTTCTTATGAGAATCTTTTACCTACTGGTAATTTCTATATTATTTACCTCCACTGTTTTTGCTCAAATCAATGAAAGATCGATTATCAACAATCCTATCGTTGAGAAAGCTCATATCCAAAAAATGGCAGATTTAGGCATAAATCCTAATGAACCAATTTATCTTCAAAGAACTGGCTGTCCTATTATTGTTGAAGATGCCACCTATCTTTTTCCAGGTGACACAGTAGTTTTTGATTTGGACACTATCAATGGTGTACGATACACGTTAATGAATAAGTCAGATAATTTTGGCGTAACAACTGTTAGTGCAGATGAATTGCTTTATGCTGCAAGCGACCTAGTTGAAGCTGGGTTAGATGTCATCTCACTAAGGAGAACCATCATTGGAGATTCAGTTGAAGTTGATATTGATTACGAAATCTTTGTTCGCAGAGCAGGACAAACCCTAATGATGAATCAGGCAATCCTTGACCTGGAAGATCGCGGCGAATACTGTGTGGATCCCATCAGCAATTTACCTGGAGAAATTTTGTGTAATGAGATAATTTTCACCGCCGAAAATTATGGTGGGCAAGGTTTACAAAACGTTTATTTCAGATCTCGAAACGCAGATGAGCATTGCTTTATTTATCACTCTACCCGATTTGCAGGAAATGATACCATTGGAATTATTCTTTGTGATGAATTTTCGATTTGCGATACATTTTTACAACCACTATCGATTGTTGGAGATACTTTAACGCTACCATTTTTTGATGATTTTACGAATGACGGCCCCTATCCTTCCAAATCGAAATGGTCAGAAGATTTAACCTATGTCAACAATACGATGGCAGTGAATCCACCATCTTTTGGAGCGGCTACTTTTGATGGTTTAAACCAAAAAGGTCGTCCCTATGGTGGTGAATTTGGAGTGGCAGATAGATTAACTTCTAAGCCAATAGATTTGAGCAATTCATCAGTTGGTCAAAACGTAGCCTTGAGTTTTTATTATCAAATGAAAGGACGTGGATTCTTTACAAGAAAACAAGATTCTCTCATCGTTGAGTTTTTAACTGAATTTGATGGGTGGAAAAAAGTAGCCGCATTCGAGGGGTCTGGATTTATTAGAAATAATGTTTTCCCTCCATTTGTTTTTCATGGTATTGAGTTGGATGATCCAGCTTATTTCCATAGTGGATTTCAGTTTCGATTTTCTAATTTGAGTGAAAGAAGTGGAGCGTATGGAGTTTGGCATTTGGATTATGTCGCTTTGAACAACACAACCTCCATCAGCAATTTTGACCCTAAAGATTTGACAATAATTGAAGGCAATGGGAGTCTGTTAAAAAAATATACCTCAGTGCCGATACAACAATTAATCAATTTTGAAGATAAAGAAATTGATGATCAAATTTATGGAGCGTATCAAAATTTCAACAATACTACAGCAGCATTTAATACAGATAATATTTTTATTACAAATTTGAATTCTGGTGAAACATACGACGTGTTACCGGCTGGAATTGGTGGAAATAACGATCCATTTAAAATTACATTTGATAACACGCCTATATTCGGAGGCACATTAAATGAAATTAAGGAAGACATACGCTCAGTATTAAGTCAGGATGAAATCAGATTCGAAGTTTTACAAACAATATCTGGAAGTGATGAAAAAAACTCGAAAAAGAATAACGATAGTTTAAGAACCGAAACCATCATCTCCAACTACTTCGCCTACGATGACGGTACAGCCGAAAAAGCACTCGACAGCGATGGTGCCAACTCCATGGTTGCAGTTGAGTTTGAAGCAAATGTTGAAGATAGTTTAAAAGCGATTCAATTCCATTTTCCAGAAGTAAATGGGGATTATTATGGTCAAAGATTTAATATTTTGGTTTGGGAAGGTAGCTTAGGAACGGCGGGACAAGCTAAATATTTACGAACAGTCCGACCTGCTCCATCTGATTCAATCCAAGGATTCACGACCTATATAATTGCTGACCCAAATATTGTAGATTCAATTGTTGCAAAACCGATAAGTATCAGCCCAGGGAAATTTTATGTGGGATGGCAACAATTAGAAAGTACACCAAATCCGATTCCTGTCGGCTTTGACAGAAACACACCCGAAGCAAGTCAACATATTTCCTTCCACACCGGATTTGAATGGCGGAAACTTGATGACTATATTGATTTTAAAGGAGCGTTGATGATTCGTCCTGTCATGGATGGTGCTGAAGAGCCATTACAAACATCTACAAAGGATACACAAATTAGTAGTCAAGAAATAACCGTTTATCCAAACCCAGTAACTGACCAATTGAATTTCAAAATCGAAAATGGAGAACATTCTGATTATGAAATAAATATTTTCAATAATTTAGGTCAATCGTTTTACTCAGGTAAATTGACACGACAAATTGATACTCAACAGTTTATGGCGGGAATTTATTTCGCGAAAGTCATTAATCGAAAAACCTTTGAAACGCAGTTCGTTCAATTTGTAAAACAATAAATATAATTAATTTGAAATAAAAACCTGCGTTTCCTTATTTCAAAATTCATTCTATTACGGGTGGACGGTTCTATTTTTTAACAAAAAGTAGCGGAAAAGAAGTGTCTGGCTTGCACACTAAATATTTTAGAATAAAGTATATTACTCTACAACTCATTTTAGAATTAAAGCCTAATAAATGAGTTTTTTCGCAACGAAGAATAATCGAAAAACTACCACTCAAAAATGAGTACTTATTTTTTATGGTTCCTAATGAAAAGGCGATAAGTATTACTCAAAAAATTAGCTCGCAAAACCTCATTATCAATCACTTTTCTTCTCTAATTTATTGGAAATCGAGAAGTTATTTTTTGAGCGTTTCTAAAGAAGATTAATAGTTTTCAAATAGCTTTTTTCTTACCATCAAAACGATGCCTAAAATTACTAAAACAACCAATGTGAAAAGCAGAGGGCCATCCTCTGTTTTACCCAAGGTCGCCCATAGTTTCCAAGTAAAAACTCCAATAAAAATAGTGAGATAAATGTATCCCATCACGATTTTGAACATTATGGCATTATTTTCTTTTTCTAAAATCAAATAACACGCCAACAAAAGAGTAGTTTTCGAGACGGTTTAAAAAATTTATTCAAGCTACTTTTGGTATCAAAATTCAATTACCATGTACAGAAGAAAATTTATCAAAGGTTCCGCTATTTTAGGAGTTTCTATTGCTTATCCATCCTTAGTCAGTTGCAACTCTGGAATGTTAGAGTCCAAAACTGCTCGAAAAATATTACAGATATTTTCAGCTCAAAAAACGATGGTTGGTACGCTTCCAATTTTGAGGGCTTTTGCAGGTGATAAAACGGATTATGTTTCTCCTTTTGTATTGTTTGATGAATTTGGACCAGTTACTTGTCAGGCAGGTGAAGATCCGTTGCGCGTTGATGCACATCCACATGCAGGAGTGACGCCGACCACCTATTTTTTGGAAGGAACGGGGCATCACAAAGACAGTTTGAATTATGATTTCCAAATTGGAAAAGGTGATTTTATGATGTTTAATTCGGGCAGAGGCGCCATCCACATGGAAGAATCTGGTGTAAAATTATACAATGAAGGTGGTCAATATCATGGGTTTCAAATTTGGCTAAATACACCTGCCAAACATAAATTTGATGCACCAACCACAACAGTTGACGATGAGTCAAAAATGGCCATCATCAAGAAAAAGAAATCTACCATCAAAGTAATTTTAGGAGAACTTTTTGGTAAAAAATCTGAAATAGAAACCTACTCGCCTGCATTTTATTATCATGTAAAAATGGAAGCAGATTCCAGACTGGACATCCCAACTGACCCGACACACAATGCTTTTTTATATAATGTGAAAGGTAATTTGGAATTGGAAGCAAAACAAAAATTGACCGACCATCAAATCGCTATCTACCAACGAGGCGACTCAATCATTAATCTATATTCTGAAAAAGGAGCTGAGTTTTTGCTTTTAGGTGGGCAACCATTGGATGAAGAGGTATTTTCTTATGGCCCTTTTGTGATGAATAATGAAGACCAAATCAAACAGTGTATCAAAAATTA
>CALLVG010000112.1 GCA_938010715.1 uncultured Saprospiraceae bacterium | reverse complement strand
ACACAAATCCACCCAACTTGTATTCCAGTATCTGGAGAGTACCAATCTAAACTGACATTGATGTCAGAGTCGTTGAGAAATGATGGTCGAATTTGGGTACCAAAATCAGCAGATGACGCCAAAGCAATTCGCGAAAAAAGAAAAACTGCATTGGATTTAGGCCCAGAGGAACGTGATTACTTTTTAGAAAGACGTTACCCTGCATTCGGAAATTTAGTGCCACGTGATGTTGCTTCACGCGCAGCAAAACAAGCTTGTGACAATGGACAAGGAGTAGCACCAACAGGTTTGGGCGTCTTCCTTGATTTTGCATCCGCAATCCAACGATATGGAAAATCAATGGCTATTTCAGAGGGAATCAAAGACCCATCGCCAGCGAAAATCTTAGAACTTGGTGAAGCGGTAATTAAGGAAAAATACGGCAATCTTTTTGAAATGTATGAAAAGATCACAGGTGATAATCCTTATAAAATGCCAATGAAAATTTACCCAGCAGTTCACTATACAATGGGTGGACTTTGGGTTGATTATAATTTACAAACGAATATTCCTGGTTTATTTGCAGCAGGAGAAGCAAACTTCTCAGATCACGGTGCGAATCGCCTCGGAGCATCTGCATTGATGCAAGGTTTGGCAGATGGATACTTCGTATTGCCATACACCATCGGAACTTTCTTGGCAGATGAAATTAGTACTGGCAAGATTCCTACCGATACACCTGAGTTTGCGGAAGCTGAAAAAGCGACTCGCGCAAGATTGGAGAAATTGATAAACATCAAAGGAAATCAATCTGTGGAAAGTTTCCACCGTCGATTGGGTAAATATATGTGGGATTATTGCGGTATGTCTCGTAATGCAGAAGGCCTCGAAAAAGGCAGAAAATTGATTGCCGAGTTAAGAGAAGAATTCTGGAGAGACGTGTTTGTTCCTGGTTCTGTTGATGAGTTCAACCCTGAATTAGAAAAAGCAGCACGTGTGGCTGACTTTTTAGAGTTGGGTGAATTATTCGCAGTTGATGCTCGTAATCGTAATGAAAGCTGTGGTGGTCACTTCCGCGAAGAATCAGTCACCGAAGACGGCGAAGCAAAACGCGATGACGCAAATTATACTTACTCAGCTGCTTGGGAATGGCAAGATTTGTCAAGTGATCCGATTCTTCATAAAGAAGATTTAGTCTTTGATAATGTAGAGTTGAAAACGAGAAGTTATAAATAATACAACGCAGATTAATACTCTGCTTTTGAAAATATTAAAGTCGAATCGCGCAAGTGGTTCGACTTTTTTTGTTTTGAAAATCTAACTGGCTTTATTGATTAGCTTTTCGGCATTTTTAAAAAAAGTGGCCATTTCAGTATGGTTTTCAAGTTCTGTTTGAGAATCATTTTCTTCTAAATATTCGAAAGCTTTTTGATAAAGTCCTTTGAAAAAACGTTTATCAATCGGCGATTCTGCCATTGCTTTGATCAGTTCTCTTACCAAGTTTCTCTTTTTTCTCAAAAATTCCTGTTTAAGAATTCTCATAGTAGAATCCTCATCATTAAAATTAGAAAGCAAGTTCTCCACTTTCTCAATTTCATGGACAATTGACTTTATTTCTGCAAAGGATTCTTTCATTTCGAAAAATTTATTTTGATAAGTCCTTTAGGATTAGAATGACCTCTCCCATCTGGTTTTGACATGCTGTAAAGGTTTTTCCAATATTCATATGCCAGTTGAGTTTGAAGAAACCTTGGATGACCTTGATAACTTAGCGGAATAATATAACTGTCAATCAACCGCTCATTTTCCCATCTATCTCTAAGTTTAACAATTTCATCCTCACAATCACGACAAATTCGATAGTCAACAAAGGTAGTTAAATCAATATCACCGGGCAACTCCTTTTTTGTAGTAAAACTACCATTTACCAATTGATAAAAATCTTTCCCGACAACCTCAAAAAGTTCTGATAGGTATTGAAGGTACATTTCGAATATCTCCTTCCTTCTATCTTTGTCAGGCAATTTAGCTACAAAATTCGCTTCAAAATCAGTTAATGAAAGCTCTATAATTTCATGTGAGAAAAGATAACCTTGTTTATCAAATTGAATCATTTCTCATAGTTGTATCTTCAAAAATAACAAAAGACACTATAAACCACCCAAAAATGGGATTTTAATGCTTTATTAGATTCAAAAAAAGTGTTTATCTATATCTGTCAATAAGGAAGTCGAATCGCATTTGTGGTTCGACTTTTCTATTTTCGTTAAAAATCAAAATATGCCACCATTCACCTTCAAATTCATTCGCAAAGCTGACAAAGGAGTTCGTTTAAAAATTGAGCAATCTGGAAAAGAACTTACTTTTTCGGAAGTTTTAAATCTTTGGAAAGACCATTCTGAATTTACAACTTGGTATATTGATTCATTGAATGCCTTGGGTTTTGAAGAATTTTTCTGGGAACATCCTGCCTTAAAAACAGCGTTCCTCAATAAGCCCTATGAATTGGTTGTTTTGAAAAGTACAGGTTTTGCACGTCGAGCAATAAACGAAACTGCCTTTGCTGAAAAATTTAATTCTCAGAAATCAATAGCTGTTTTTCCAAATTTAGGGAACAATGCGATGCTTGTTGTTCCTGCAAAAGAAACCAATGCCGAAATCTATAAACACCTTAGTAGTTTTTTAAGATCAGATGCATTGCCTCAAAAGCTCGAACTCTTTCAAAAAGTTGCCGAAACTGTATTTTCTGAATTGTCAAACAACAAAACTATCTGGCTTAGCACAGCAGGAATGGGCGTAATTTGGCTACACGTTCGTTTAGACGAAAGACCTAAATATTACAAATCAAACGCCTATCTAAATCCTGATTTTTTAGATAAATTCACGAAGTAAACGACCACGAATTCCAAACTCGGAAAAGTAACACATCAGAGTTTTCCACCAAAAAAAGGCCGATCTCCACATTCTGTTGGTAAAAAAATAGTACATTACCGTCGGAAATACCAGCCCAATCCTACTACCTTTATAGTATGATTTTAGGAGAAAACTTTTTAATCAAAAAAGATAATACTATGGCTGATATCATTCAGCTGCTACCAGATTCGATTGCTAACCAAATAGCTGCAGGGGAAGTTATCCAACGGCCTGCTTCGGCAGTCAAGGAATTGCTCGAAAATGCTATTGATTCAGGAGCAACCGAAATCAAGGTCATTTTGAAAGATGCTGGTAAATCACTGATTCAAATTATTGATAATGGTTGTGGGATGTCCGATACCGACGCGCGAATGGCTTTCGAGCGCCATGCCACTTCTAAGATTAGGGCTGCAAAAGATTTATTTGAAATCAAAACGATGGGGTTTAGAGGTGAAGCACTCCCTTCTATTGCAGCGATTGCACATGTCGAACTTAAAACTCGCCAACAAAATCAGGATCTCGGTACTCGATTGGTCATCGAAGGTTCAGAAGTAAAAACACAGGAGGCTTGTCAAACGTCTGTTGGTTCTTCTTTTTCCATAAAGAATTTATTTTTCAATGTGCCCGCTCGTCGCAATTTTCTCAAATCGGATAATGTAGAATTACGCCATATTATTGATGAGTTTCAACGATTGGCGATTGCGCATGCTGAGATTCATTTTTCATTGCATCATAACGAAATTGAATTATTTCACCTTCCTAATGGAAATTTGAGGCAAAGAATAGTCGCCGTTTTTGGCGCTAAGCACAACAAGAAATTAGTTCCGATTTCGGAAGATACGGATGTGGTAAGAATCAGCGGTTTCGTCGGAAAACCTGAGTACGCAAAGAAGTCGAGAGGAGAGCAGTTGTTCTTTGTGAATAACCGTTTCATTAAAAGTGCCTATCTGCATCATGCAGTAATGAGTGCTTACGAAAACTTGATTGTAGAAAAGAACTATCCGTTTTATGCGATTTTCTTTGAAATTGATCCTGCTAAAATTGACATCAACGTTCATCCAACCAAACAAGAAATTAAGTTTGATAATGAGCGAGAGGTTTATAATTATGTGAGAGTGGCAGTTCGTCATGCATTGGGACAATATGCGGTAATGCCTACAATTGATTTTGATGCAGAAACGAGTTTATCTACTTTTCAAACAGCCGCCAGTCCTGTTCAAAGACCGACACAATCATCTTCCAGTCAAAAAAGTAGCAATAGCAATTGGAGTAATATGACTCCAGGCGTTCGTCGTCCCAACGAAGAGAATAATCTTCAAAATTGGGAAAAACTTTTTGAAGGGCTCGGTGACACTGCTTCTGATGAACAAAGTTCAAACGAAGAAATTGGCGAATCTATCACCATAGATAGTTCATTCGATAACAATCTAATTGAATCTGAAGAAAAAGAATTGCCGATCAGCAAAGAACCTTTTCAAATTCAAAATACATACATTGTTAGTCACATCAAATCTGGGTTTCTTTTGATTGATCAGCAATCGGCACATGAGCGAATTTTGTATGAACAATTTGTTCAACAAATCGAGGAAAGCACCGCTTCAACTCAAAAAGAATTGTTTGCTCAGACCATCGAAATGTCTCCTTCGGATGCCCTATTAATGAAAAGTATTTTACCTCAAGTGAATGCCTTAGGCTACGATATTCAAGAGTTTGGAAATAATACTTTTGTCATTCACGGCGTACCAGCTTCCAGTGCGGATCTCAACCATGAAGCAGTAATCGAACATTTGTTGGAACAATATCAATCAAATCTCGATTTGAAATTGGAAGTAAATGACAATATTGCTCGCTCCATGGCAAGAAGTACTGCCATCAAAAGAGGCAAAAAACTTTCTGTTTTAGAAATGAAATCTTTGATTGATCAGCTCTTTGCCACTCGAATGCCTTACAAAAGTCCTATTGGTCGCAAATGTTTTATTTCTTACGAAATGGACGAGCTTTCCAAACTATTTGACGAATAAGGTATTCTTATTCTAAATAAATTTCTAAAACAATGATGAATCGAATCACACCAGTAGTCAAGCAACTACTTATTATCAATGTGATCTTCTATGTGTTTGCGGTGTTTATCACGCCGAATATTTATGATTTGCTGCCGCTTCAATATTTCACTTCAGAAGGATTTAAACCGTTCCAGCTTATCACAAGTATGTTTATGCACAGTAATCATGGCATGACGCATATCCTTTTCAATATGATGTCATTGTTCTTTTTGGGGCCAATGGTAGAGCAGGTGATGGGTTCCAAGTACTTTTTAATTTTCTATCTGGTTTGTGGAATTGCAGCCAACTTGGCGCATTGGGCGATGATTTATCTTGGCGTTATTAATCCAGTAGCAGTTGTGGGTGCTTCAGGAGCGATTATGGGTGTTTTTGCGGCTTTTGCATATTATTTTCCCAATGTGAAATTGATGCTCTTATTTCCACCTATTCCAGTCAAAGCGAAGTATATGATGATGGGATTAATTGCTTTTGATCTATATTCAGGACTTTCAGGTTCTTCTTCTGGAATAGCCAATTTTGCTCACTTAGGTGGCGCATTGTCTGGACTACTTTTGATTCTTTTTTGGACAAAATTTGATAACACCCACAGAATGAGTTAATTATGATTCTTTATAACGTTACCGTAAAAATTCTAAATGAAGTAAAAGACGATTGGTTGAATTGGATGAAAACCGTCCACATTCCTGATGTCATGAATACTGGTCTTTTTGTTGAAAATAAAATCTGTCGAATCATCGAAGAAGATCCTGATGGAACAACCTACGCCATTCAGTATTTTTGCAAAGACATGGATACTTTTATAAAATACCAAAATGAACACGCAAAGGAATTGCAAAAGGAACACACGCAACGATATGATGGAAAGTATGTAGCATTTAGGACTTTGATGGAGGTGATTGGATAAAAAATAAAATTCGTAAAAACGCAAGTTGCGATCAATTTGTGTCAAGGAGCTCAAGGTTAAATTGTTATATGGTTTCATGTTAAAAAAACAATTCAACCATGTAACCATAAAACCATTAAAGATTACCTCATTGCTCGTAACTTAGATTAAATAATTGAATGGATAATTAAGTCGCTGTGCTTACCCTTCCCACTCCAATCCTCGAATTTTCTTCTGAGATCCAATCTCGTTTATTTTTTCTTTTAAAAGGCTGGCATCTTTTATCTCTCGCAAAGTATAGAAGAGTAAACCTGAGCCAATTACCAACATTGCAAAAATTAATTTAAAGAAAAGTATTGCAAAAAACGAAGAGAGAATCGTATAAAAATCAGATAAACCTTCATCTGTAAAGCTCACATTAATACCAATTGCTTCGAGAATAACACGCATAACCATCGTGTCCAAAAGCAAAACGAACATCGCACCCGTCATCATCAAAACACAAAAGAGCCCTATCATTTGCCAGAAGCTACTTCCAATTAAATTGAGCGTACGAGTTGCACTATCGAATAGCGAACGGTTCTCCCCAATCATCGTGTACATCCAAACCAAAATCATAGGGAAGACGGTAATTATCAAAAGAAAAGATAACCATGCTGGTGCTGCTAAAATAGCCGCCAAACTTGTAGCGCAAACTACCATTTTTGCATAGCTGATACTCCAATGTAATTGTCGTTCAACTTTAGCGTCTTTTGCTAATTTTAAACAAACAACCAAAGCAACTATCGCATAAGTCAATCCATTAACAATGGGCAACCATTTGAAATTTTCATTATAAAAATAGTCGGAAAACATACTCCAAATCGAACCACCTCCAAATGCAGTTAGGGTATATCTTGGTGCTTCTTCACTCAACAGAAAAATCGATGCGCACCAAATCACAGATGCTCCTGTTGAGGAAAGCAAAATTGATTTAAAGTATTTTCTAAAAAAGATGAATACCTCTGAAAACAACTGCCCAACTGATTTCATTTCTACAAAATTGATGTCTCTTTGTCGCTCTGGTGAAACGATGGTTTTTCGAGTATCGCTATCAAATCCTCGCTGACCTTTGAACCAAGGATACCAAACGAAATAGACCAAAACAAAAGCCAAGCAAACCAAAATAAAGGCTAATCGAACTACGTCAGGTGTCTCGGTATGACGTGTCAAGTATCCTTCAATAAAACCTGCGAGTAGTATAATAGGTGCAATGCCCAACATGATTTTCAGCCCTCGACGAGCAGATACTTGAAATGCTTTTAATCTTGAAAATGTACCAGGAAAAACCAATCCTCGACCCATCGTCAAACCTGCTGCGCCGGCAATTACAATAGCCGATATTTCTAAAGTTCCATGTGTCCAAATCGTCAAAAAGGACTCCCAAAATACCCCTTGCTCCACGAAAAAATATTGGAATGCACCAACCATGATTCCATTTTTAATCAAAATCCAAACAGTACCAATTGCATAAATGGCCCCCATGACGAACGTAAGAAAAGCAACCCATAAATTATTTGCAGCAATTCCGATTGACATTCCAAACTCGCCCTTCGATTTATAAACGGCCATTGGATCGCCTGACTGAATGTTTTCGAGGGTCATATCGACATAGCTGTCTCCCATGATGTACCGTGGAAAATCTGGGTCAAAATAACTTGAAACCGCTCCAATCAACATCGCTAATCCGAAAATGGCCAGTGAAGTTCTAAATTCATTCTTCGCCTCATAAACTAACTGAGGTAATTCATCTGACCAGAATTTTACTAAACGATTCCGTTCTGT
>CALLVG010000111.1 GCA_938010715.1 uncultured Saprospiraceae bacterium | reverse complement strand
TTTGGTCAAAATGAATATAAGAACTTCATTTATCTGAATTTTGAACAGAACCCGAAGTTGAAAACTTTATTTGGAGGAAGTTTGGTCCCATCTCAAATAATAGAAAATATTGCCCTGTATTTGGGTGAAAAAATATCGGACAAGGATACCCTAATCTGTTTTGATGAAATTCAAGTTGCTCCAGAAGCGATTACGAGTCTTAAATATTTTTATGAACAAGCGCCAGAGTATCACATAGTCGCGGCTGGTTCTCTGTTAGGAGTTCAAATTGGTAAGCATAATAGTTTTCCAGTAGGGAAAGTAAATTTCATGACGCTTTACCCGATGAGTTTTCCGGAATTTCTTGAAGCAATAGGGGAAGAACTTTTGGTTAGCCGAATAGAGCAATACAACCCTTTTGATGCTTTTCCAGAATTACTTCATGAAAAATTGAGCAACCTATTTAAGAAGTATTTATTTATGGGAGGAATGCCAGAAGTTGTTCAAGTATATTTTGATAGTAAGGATATCTTAGAAGTAAGAGCTGTTCAAAGCGAAATTTTGGAAGCCTATAAAAGGGATTTTTCAAAATATTCAGACACAAGCCAATCCATAAAAACAGCTGAAGTCTGGCAATCAATTCCTTTTCAATTGGCTCGTGAGAATAAAAAATTTAAATACAGCGAGGTAAGAAAAAAAGCAAGAGCATCTACTTTTGAACAAACTATCGAATGGCTTAGAAGTGCAGGTTTAATTCATATCGTGAATAATTTGAGAGCACCTAAACTTCCATTATCGGGTTATTCAGATCTTTCAAAGTTCAAACTTTACCTAATGGATTCGGGACTGCTGGGAGCGATGCTAAATCTTTCATCAGATAGAATCGTGAATCCAACCGCATTATTTACGGAATACAATGGAGCGTTTATTGAAAATTACGTTTGCACAGAACTTATTACATCTCAAAATACTCAATTGTTTTATTGGACCTCAAGAGGTGAGGCAGAAGTAGATTTTGTATTTAATTATAAAGATAAAATTTATCCTTTGGAGGTGAAAAGCGGAACAAACTTGAATACAAAAAGCATTCGAAGCTATGCAGGCAAATATAATCCTGATTGGGTTTTAAGAGCTTCTCCAAGAAATTTTTCGATTAGAAATGACTTTGTGAATGTTCCATTATATGCCTCATTTGCCATTTCAAATTATTTGGAGCGTCTTATGAAAAAGTAGCCGATTCTTTTATACTTACGGTTGTACTGAAGGTGTGGCATATTTGTAACTAACTGAAAATCAATGATTTAAGGCTGAAAAATCGCGTCCTGGTGGAACCACTAAGGCGCACTGCAAAGTGCGCCTTTTGTGTTTTAAACAATATCTGAATCTTTCAAATTCGGAAAAACCGTCATCTTCGGTAGCATCATTTCTACCTGAATGAACTCACGTTCTTCATCCGTCTGTGCAGCTTCCATTTTGTCAAAAAAATGGCAATAAAGCGTTTTTCCATGGAAAGCAGCTTTGCCATACTTGTGTTGCTTCTTTATTAAAAAAGTGCCAACCCCTTCGATACCATAAAAACCAACCAACATTGAAAATAGGTTATGTTTTACAATCGGATTTGGGTGAATCATCCGACGAAGAATCTCTTCATTATCCGTTTTTGAAATAAAAGAAAATAAGATTTGAGTGGCTGCAATTGCACGTAAATCATCATTTCTACCGATGTGGGAAAAAAGTAATTTCTTTAATTTTCGGTTTTGTCTGTTTGTGAAGTTTAGTACTTTTGGTGAATGGATACCGTTGATGGCTGATAAATTAAAATAGGGTTCGGTGGTATCAGTCAATCCTCTGTGGATGAATTTGAATCTCAGTTTTTCTGGAATTAAATCGGGAAATTGAAGAAGATTAGAAATCTCTTGCGGTTTATCCCAATTTTCAAAAAGCGTTGAAATATATGCTTCATCCAGCCGATGTAGTGGTTCTAATTCCCATCTATAATGATTCAAATCATCAACATCGTCGATGGATAGAAATTTAGTAAACTTTGGATTTGCCAGCAAAGCGCTTCCTTTCTTACCGATAAAGTGCGCAAAGAAGATTAATAAAAAAGCAGGTATCCATTTCAAATAACTTTTCATTGTCGTCAGGTTTTATCAATGAGGAAATGATTGCCAACGCTCAATGAGAATGCCATTTGAAAAATGAAGAATATTCTTTGGGTAATCATGAGAGATGAAAGACAAAAAGTCTGTTTTTGATAAAATTAGCCGACATTTTGTCGGTAGGTTATTGATATTTTTTGATAACATAGCGAAGTCCAACACTCCAATAGTTTATATCGAAACCTCGATTGTAACCATTCATAAATAAGGTAGGCGTCCAATCGCCTGTAAAGGTCAGAGGAGCACTTGGAATTTTGAAGTCCAAACCGACATAACTATTTAGCCCAACGGTAAACGAATCTTCTTCACTTGGGAAATTGGAATCGAATGACCAGAAGTAAGTCGAAAGTCCTGCTCCACCATAACATTTTAGCCCTTTTATCAATTTGTTTAGCGGCAAATGATATTGATACGCGCCCGAAAGCGATTTGGTATTATGCGTTTCAAATCCTTGAAAGCCTCCATAAATTTCAAGAGCATGTCTATCTCTTAAAAAGGTTTTATAACTGACTGAAAAATAGGGCGAGCCAAAACGTCCACCGATAGCAGTCGTATAATCAGGTTCGCCTTGAGCAATCAATTGGTTATTCGGAATAAAAAAAATGAAGTTCAAAAAAAATAGGTAGAGGATAAAATCGGATTTCATAAAGGTGAGTTTTTTTTATTAAAATACGCTCTCCAAAATAACTGTTTTTTTTATAGAAGTCACATGCCCTTCAATAGTAAGTTTTCGTAATTTTGGCGAAACTCGAAAATTTATGCGAATAAACGGCCATTCCCACCTTTTGCCTTATCCAGAGCAGATTCCTTCCTTTATGAAAGAGAAAGAAATCTTTTGGATTGATGATGATCGTCAGTTCATGTTGCAAAAGAATTGGAAACGACCAGTAACTGATTCCAGCTTTTTTCTTGATGAGAAACTGGAATGGATGGAAAAGAATAAAATCGATCACGCAGTAGTGCTCAATCTTTCTCAGCTCTATGGTAACGGATTGCGGTTGGAAGAAATGAAACAAGTACTCCGCTTTCAAAACGATTTTAATGCAAAAGTACAGCACGATCATCCTGATAAATTCACCTGTGGATTTGTGGTGCATCCAGGTTATGTACGCGGTGCATTGTGGGAAATCGAACGATGTGTGGAGATATTGGGTTTAAAAGTGTTGTGCTTGCCTACGCATTTTATGGACTCGGTTGGGATTTGGCGTTCTATCTTTGATCAGGACATTGAACCAATTTTGGAATTGGCCAATAAATACGAGTTGGCCATCGAAATTCATCCTTATGATGGTGAGAAATTCATCAAATTAGAAAACACAGCTTGGCGTTTTCATTTGGTTTGGATGTTGGCGCAATGTGCAGATGCCTACCACTTTTTTACCCTAAAGGGTTACATCGAAAAGTATCCAAAAATTCGTGTTTGTTTTGCGCATGGTGGGCAATTGGCACAAATCAATTTAGGCAGAAGAATTCAAGGTTTCGACGGTCGTCCAGATTTGTTTAAAGGAATGACGCATCCTCGTAAAGCGGTTGGTCATCCCAATATCTTTTTTGACACCTTAGTGCATGATACTTTTTCGCTCGAATTGATGGTGAAACGCCTCAAGGGGACAAACCAAATCATCATGGGATTGGATGATCCATATCCGTTAGGTGAAATGGAAAGCGAACCTCAATCATCTTATCCAGGTAAATTGTTAGATTTAGCGATGGACGAAAAAATTATTAATAAAGAACAGTACGAAGATATTTGGCAAGACAATGTTCTACGCTGGTTAGGTATCGAACATGATGAAATGTTGAAAAAACGATTGAAACTTTAAACAATGAAATTAGAAAGTAAAGTCATAGAGGGAAAAGCCAAACCATTGGGACATTATCCGCACGTAAAACGCGTTGGCGATTTTATATATGTGTCCGGAACGAGTAGTCGTCGTCCTGATAACACCCACGTCGGAGCGGTTCTAAAAGAAGATGGAACTTGGGAGTTGGACATCCGTCAGCAAACCAAAGCGGTGATTGAAAACATCGGAGCATTGCTCGAAAGCATTGGAGCAGACCTCTCAAATGTGATTGATATTACTACCTTTTTGGTGGATATGAAAGATTTTAAAGGCTACAACGAAATTTACGGAACCTTCTTTAATCACACAGGGCCGACTCGAACAACCGTTGCCGTTCATCAATTGCCACATCCTAATTTGTTGATAGAAATAAAAGCGGTGGCTTATAAACCTGAATAATAATGGTTTCATAGCTTTATGGCTGAATGGCTGTTACTCCGCAAACCATCGAACCATGAAACCATAATTTTATTAATAACGTAAAAAAAGTTTTGGAAAACCTTCGAAACAAGATTGGTTCTTATAATAAACTCAGTGATGCGGAGTTAGAGTTCGCACTTCAATTTTATGAGAAAATCGAAGTGAAAAAAGGGGACTATTTATTCAAAGCAGGTCAGTCTGTCAATCACTTTTTTTATGTTGAAAAAGGATGTTTTTGTTTTTATCTTTTGAAAGATGGGGTAGAGCAAGTTCTTGAGTTTTATACAGAAAACGAAGTATTTACTGACCTTTACGCATATCTTGAATCAAAACTTTCTGCTTCTTTTATGAAAGCAACAGAGGACTCTACCATATATCAAGTTGCCAAAGTGAACGTAGAAAAAATCTTCAATCACTCACATCAATTAGAACGATTTGGTCGCCTCTCGATGCAGGAGTCTTTTCTAAAATCCTTCCGAAATGCAGCCCGTATAAAAAATCGGTCAAATGAAGAACGCTACCTTCGATTGCTCGAAAAGCGCCCTGATTTATTTCAAAGAGTTCCTCAGTATTTGATTGCTTCATATTTGGGAATTACCCCAGTTGGACTTTCCAAATTGAGGAAGCGGTTGACGACACACTAAGGAACATGTAAAGAATAAATTGTAACAAAGTTGAATAAATATTTTTTAACGCGTGTCCCGAGTTTACATCGGGGAAAAGTAGCGGAAAAGAAGTGTTTGCTTGCAAACGAAATATTTTAGAATAAAATCTAATGTCAGGAGGAAGTTGGAAAGATATGTTCAAAGGAGTCGAAAAAAACGACTTAGAATTGGTGAAATACCATATCAAAACAGGTATCGATCCCAATTATCAACACCCAGAATATTTGACTGGTCCATTGTTTGAATGTATTCGATTGAACCATTTGGAGATTGCCAAGTTTCTTTTGGAAAGTGGAATCGACCCGACTCAAAAAGAAGGTTTTGGTTCAGAAACGCCACTTTCACTTGCAGAGAAACACAATAACCAAGCGTTCATCCAGTTAATTAAATCATACATAAAAAAATGAATGTGAAAAACATACTCAAAATATTATTCCTTAGTATCTGCGGATTTAGTACAGGCTGTTCAGCGCAGGCACCTGCTCACGTATCTGTCAAAAGCGAAAAGTTCAATAAGAAATTAGAATTCCTTTTGAGCTTCTCTGTTCCAGTGATTGATGTAAAAGAACTTTCCAAAAATAAAGATCAATATCTAATCTTAGATGCGCGCGAGCGCGAAGAATTTGAAATCAGTCACATCGAAGGAGCTGAGTTTATTGGTTATGATAAACCTAATTTTGATGTGCTTTCTGAAACGGATCAGGATCAACAGATTGTCCTTTATTGCTCGGTTGGTTATCGCTCAGAGAAGTTAGGAGAGAAGTTGAAAAAACGTGGATTTACCAATGTGACAAATCTTTATGGTTCTATTTTCGAATGGGCGAATGAAGGTTATCCATTAGTAGATAAGAATGGCGATGCTAC
>CALLVG010000110.1 GCA_938010715.1 uncultured Saprospiraceae bacterium | reverse complement strand
AATCTTCGAATTTCTAAACTAAGTCCTGATTTCTCTAACGAGATTTCAATTACATGGAGTAATTTTTTTACGATCCAAAATCCAATCCATAGAGACAATAATGCCATTAAAATTTTAGGTGCAAACGCGACCATAAAATCCATTGCTTCTCCTAAATACTGGTTAAGTTTTTCTTGATTCATAGTAATGTATATTAAAAATTTGTACCTCATTGAGGTATTTTGAAAAAATCAAACTTGTTTTTTGTGTTAATTGAATGGAGATAGAATTTTTCTACCAACCACCGCTTGCGCCACCTCCACCGAAGCCTCCACCGCCAAAACCACCAAATCCGCCACCGCCAAGACCTCCGCCACCAGAGTTCCAGCCTCCGCCGCCACCTGGGCCAATGATGACCCAACCGCCGCCACGATCTCTTTCATATCGACCACCTCTGTGATATCCACCACCAGAGTCAGAGTTGTTGATAATGATAATTAAAACAATAATAAAGATGACCATGAAAATAACTGCTTCCGCAGGGAATTCTCCATTGCCACGATCTAACTGATCTGCATCATATTCCCCATCGGCCAAGTCCGCAACGATATCCGTTGTTTGATTGAAGCCATCATAGTATTTTCCTTTTCTAAAAGCAGGAACGATGACGTTTTCAATAATTCGTTTGGCCATGATGTCTGGAAGGAAGCCTTCCATTCCGTAACCAGTGTGTAATCTGATTTTGCGATCTTGTGAAGCGACGTAGATTAAAAGTCCGTTGTCATTGTCTGCCTGACCGATTCCCCAACTCTCTGCCAGACGCTGGCAATAGTTGACGATATCATCTCCTTCAAGACTGTTTTCGATAACAATCGCTATTTGTGTAGAAGTAGAATCGTTGTAAGCTGTTAATTTTCGCTCCAATCGGTTGATTTCGCCAGGAGAAAGTAGTCCAACGTAGTCATTGACCAGTTGCTGTGGATATGGAGGTTTAGGAACCTCTTTTTGGGCCATTGCAGCAATGCTGAATAACAAAAGACCTACCAGCGAAATAGCATATTTCACGTTATTCACCATAAGAAATCTCGTCTGGAAGCTCGTTTTTGTCATCAGATTGATATGGAAAAAATTCATGCAGTTTCTCACCAACTCGTTCTACTCCTAAGCAGATACCGTCTTTGAATTTTTTGTTTTTAAAATTTGAGCCAAGGATATCTCTAATTTCATCCCAAAAATTATCTGGGACGACTTCGTTGATTCCTTTATCTCCTAAAATAGCAAATTGTTTTTCACTTGGCACTATGAAGAACAACACGCCGTTACGCTGTTCGGTTTTCTCCATTTCTAAAATATAGAAAACCTCGGTTGCTACATCGAGCACATTGAAGCCATCCAATTCCCGTTCTAAATGTACCCGAATTTCGCCAGAAGTGTTACGTTCTGCTTCGCGTATCTTTTGAACAATTTCTGTTTCTTCCGACTTTTTAAAAAAATCTATCATACTAATGATTGGTGTTCGATGGTCACAAAGATTCCATTTATTTTCAAATTGTCAAAACCTCACTATCTTTCCCGAAAAATAACATCAATATGCCCTTAATTCTACCCGTAAAAGACAAAAGTCCTGTTTTTGGAAAAGATTGTTTTATTGCTGAAAATGCTACTATCGTCGGTGATGTGGTCACTGGTGATGAATGTAGCTTTTGGTTTCAATCGGTTGTGAGGGGCGATGTACATTCTATCAAATTTGGTGATAAAGTCAATATACAAGACGGAGCGATTGTTCATTGCACCTACAAAAGAGCGCCTACTTCTATTGGTAATAATGTCTCTATCGGTCATCGCGCTATTGTACACGGTTGTACCATTTATGATAATGTTTTGATAGGAATGGGTGCTATTGTGATGGATCACGCTGTGGTTCAAAGTAATGTTTTGATCGCAGCGGGTGCAGTTGTTTTAGAAAATACGGTTTGTGAGTCAGGTTGGATATATGCAGGTGTTCCTGCCAAAAAAGTAAAAAAACTGGGCAAAGAGCAATTTGCAGATTCTATAGAACGAATAGCCAATAGTTATGTGATGTATTCCAGTTGGTTCAAAAAGTAGAACTCAAATTTATTTGGGTTAAAATGTCTCCTTTTGCAAAGCAAAGGGAAAAATCTACTACAAAATGTACCTAACTTTAATTTCAACTTGCTTCCCATGTTCATTCAATTCAAAATCAAAATCATCGAAAGTCGGTTTGGTGAAACCTTTATGATAATAATCTGAAAACCCGAAACCTTCCTTTGGCATACCGACGAAATTGTAATTCATCTCTGAATCACCATTTTCATCATCTAAAAGGGAAAGGCCGATAGTGCCCGTTTCTAATTCTACTTGAACAGTCAAATTGCCATCTTTCAAACCAGTTTTATCAAATTCGAAATGTTGGGCAGCCGTTTCATTTTTGAAACTTTCCTGATTTTTAAATAACCCAATGCGCAATTGGCCTTTCGAGGAACGAATTCCAGTGATGGTCAATTCTACAGTTTGAGTGTTATCAGAATTAGGAAAAAGTGAAAACAACGTGATAAAGAGTAAACCAAATAACTTCATGTCTTTAATAGTCAAATTTGATTATTGAAAAGAATTCAATAGGGTAGGAATACCAAGTGAAATTTCAAAAATTACTTCGCTCCTTGGAGCAACTTTACTTATTTTCGAGATTTCACTAATAAACGGAGAGATGTCAATTTTGTTGGATAGGAAATTCGATTTATTAGAGCTTTTTGAAGCCGCCTTGTAGTGTGAACCATCAACCGTGTGCCCTTGCTTTTTTATACCAAAAAGTCCTCTTCTTCAAAAATACGTCCGTCGTGGCATCTGACGATGCGAGCAGGAAAGTTTTCTAAAATACGATAATCATGCGTTGCGAAAAGCACTGCCGTATCTTGCTCTTGAGAAAGACGCCGCAACAAAAGCAAAATATCATCAGCAGTTTCTGGATCGAGGTTTCCAGTTGGCTCGTCGGCGAGTATAAGTTGGGGTTCATTGAGCAATGCACGAGCGATAACGATGCGTTGACGTTCTCCGCCTGATAGTGCATGCGGCATTTTGTCATGCATGGAAATCAAATCTACTTTTTGAAGCACTTCATTGATGCGGGTGCGCATCGCAGCAGGATCAGTCCAATTGGTGGCACGAAGCACGAACTTTAGATTTTCCTCGACTGTTCTATCCATCAATAAATTGAAATCTTGAAAAACGATGCCCAACTTTCTACGCAATTGAGGAATTGTTCGTCGATCCAAATCTGCCAATCTAAAACCTGCGACTTCTCCGACTCCTTTCGAAAAAGAAAGTGCCGCATAGATTGTTTTCAAAAGACTTGACTTACCGCTTCCAGTTTTTCCAATTAAATAACAGAACTCACCTTTCGTAATACGCAATTCGACATCTTTCAAGACTAAATGATCTTGTTGATATATATCCGCATTTTTAAGTTGAAGAATGGTTTGCATTCGATACTATTATTTTAAACAAGTTCTAAGACTGTAAAATTACTTTTTTAAAATGAAAAAAAATATTTTAAAATATGAATATCAGTATTTTTTCGTAATTGACTGATTGTCAGCTGGTTAAGGCGTAAATTATTTATAGGTACGAAACGATGAAAGATTTTTTTTAATATTTATTAAAGTTAAATGTGTGTAATGGAAGATTGGCATATAGTTTGCCAAAACATACAATACACGGCTATTAGTGAAAATGCGGATATGATAAGTGAATAGCCCGAAAGTTCTGTAAAAGTTAGGGTGAGTGTTTGTTCATAGTTTTTGTTTTTTATTCAAGCCCGGGATTTATTCCCGGGACTTTTTTTCTCTCATCCTTCAAAGATATACGCTTTATCGTTTAGTGCATTAACCTAAATGATAGTAAAGAAAAGTGTTTGTTCATAGTGTTTGTTTTTTGTTTTGTCCCTGTCAAGTTGTTTTGACAGGGTTTTTTTATTTTTGGCCATTCTGATAGGTTGGTTGCTCTACTCAATATCGATATTTATGAAGGTCAGCACATCTTTCAATAAACAGGGTTAATTGTTAGACTGTTATGATTGGTTGATTGTTTTTTCGTGAACAATCTCAACAATCAAACAATTTCAACAATCATAGACAGGAAAAAAATGAAAAAGAATATTGCAGACATGCGGCAGAAGTACGGTGAGGTAGATTTGTCTCCCGAAAATGTTTCGCCCAATCCATTTCAACAATTTCAAGACTGGTTTAGCGTCGCTACTGAAAGTGGTATTTTGGAACCCAATGCGATGACCTTAGCATCTTCAACTTCTGATGGTAAGCCTTCCGCCCGCATTGTTTTATTAAAAGGGATTGATGAAAAGGGATTCCTTTTTTATACCAATTACGAAAGTAGAAAAGGGGAGGAGTTGATTGAAAATCCTCAAGCTGCGCTCATTTTTTATTGGGACACTTTACATCGTCAAGTAAGAATTGAAGGAAAAGTTGAAAAGGCTTCCCAAAAAACTTCGGATGCTTATTTTAATAAAAGACCGAAAGGAAGTCAGATTGGAGCATGGGCTTCACCTCAAAGTCAGGTAATAGATTCGAGATCAATTTTAGAAAATAATAAAGCATCTTTAAACAAAAAATACGCTAATCAAGAACAAGTGCCACGACCAAAACATTGGGGTGGTTTCCGAGTCAAACCACAACGAATTGAGTTTTGGCAAGGTCGAAATAATCGCCTCCATGACCGAGTCGTTTACGAGAAAATGCGAAATGGTCGCTGGAAAATATTTAGATTAGCACCGTGATTCAGATGGCATTACGTAACGCGGAGTGGTACTCCGCGAATGTCGCTTGTAACGTAATGCGGAGCGGTGCTCCGCAAATGTCGCTTGCGCAAAACAAGGAACAGCGTAAAACCCAGCAAATATCGCTCAGTTCTTTCAGCACAGAGCGACAATTTTGATTTTTTCAAAATCATTGCGGAGCACCGCTCCACGTTACGATTTCATTGCGGAGCACCGCTCCGCATTACGATAACCAACTTTATGCAAAAAACAGTAACCTTCTTAGAGTCCATCAGCGAACGAGTCGGAAAGATTTTCGCATGGACAACCTCTCTCATGGTTTGGCTTATCTGCATTGATGTCCTGATGCGCTATCTTTTCAATTTTACGTTAATTTGGATTGTTGAGTTGGAAATTTACTTTTTCGCACTCGCATTTTTGTTTGGAGGTGCTTATGCTTTTAAGCATGATAAGCATGTGCGAGTTGATGTGTTTTATGCCAATTATTCACCAAAAGGAAAAGCATGGGTTAACTTGATTGGTGGGCTGTTGTTCCTCGTTCCGTGGTGTGTGGTGGCGATTATCGTTTGTTGGCGATACTTCATGTTTTCGTGGACTTGGGGAGAGACATCTGCCCAGCCAGGTGGTTTGCCAGCAGTTTATGTTTTGAAGTTTTGTCTATTCATGGGGTTTGTTTTTTTGTTGATTCAAGGCATTGCGTCGATTTTGAAATCAATTTTAATCATAAAAGGTGAAGAGGCAGATTCGTAGATAGGATTCACGAATCCTATCCACAACGATAACACCGATAACCAGCAAGTCTTTAAAAATAAAAATGGGCATACTCGCACTTATACTTTTCCTAATCATTTTTGTCCTTATTTTAAAAGGATACCCAGTTGCCTTTACGCTGGGCGGAGTGTCGATTTTGTTTGCGTTGGTGCTTTGTGTCGTTTATCCAGAAGCGATTCGATTTGCGGATTTGAGATTGTTGCCGTTTCGATTTATGGGGACGATTAACAACTTTGTGTTGCTCGCCGTTCCGCTGTTTATTTACATGGGCATCATGCTCGAAAAGTCAGGTTTGGCAGAAAGTCTTTTGGAAACGATGGCGATTCTTTTTGGAAAATTCAAAGGAGGTTTGGCGATTTCGGTGGTGATAGTTGGAGCATTATTGGCGGCTTCAACTGGTATCGTTGGAGCAACAGTAGTGACGATGGGACTTATCAGTTTACCGACGATGTTGAAACGTGGTTATAAACCTGAATTAGCAACAGGCGTCATCGCATCTTCTGGAACTTTAGGACAAATCATTCCACCATCAGTAGTGCTCGTTTTGTTGGCAGATACGATCAGCAGTAGTTCTCGCGGAGGCGCGCAGGTAGATGTTGGGTCTATGTTTCAGGCGGCAATACTCCCTGGTTTTTTGTTGGTGATGGCGTACATTCTTTACATTTTAATCATCAGTGCGCTCAGACCTGAGTGGGCACCTTCCATGCCTGCTGAAGAAATCGAAGCCTTCAAAGGAGAAGGTTTTGGCGGTAGAGTAGTGAAAGCATTTTTGTTGCCAATGCTTTTGATGATTGCAGTTTTGGGTTCCATTTTCGCAGGGGTTGCTTCCCCAACCGAGGCAGCAGCAGTCGGCGCAATGGGCGCCACTATTCTAACCATTATACAAGGGAAATTCACTTGGAAAATTCATAATGAAGTGATGCAGCAGACCATGCACCTGACTGCAATGGTTTTCTTCATTTTGTTGGGAGCAACGACTTTTACCTTGATTTTCAGGACTTTAGGAGGCGATGATTATTTAGTTGAATTGATTCAAAATGCAGATTTGGCGCCGATGACTTTTCTGGCGATTGTAATGATAGTCATTTTTGTCGCTGGATTTTTTATTGATTTTATTGAAATAATTTTCATCATTGTTCCCGTTGTCACACCTATTTTTAATGTCTATGAAATTGATATGCTTTGGGTTGGCGTTTTGATGGCGATGAACTTACAAACCTCTTTTTTGACACCGCCATTCGGTTTTTCTTTATTTTATTTGAAAGGCGTGGCACCACCCGAAATCACCACTCAACAGATATATCGAGGGATTATTCCCTTCATCATAATTCAAATTGTTTTCTTGGGAATCGTCTTTGCGTTTCCTGAGATACTATACGTTTTTTAGAGACAAGAAGTGAGATGCAAGAAACAAGATAGGTTAGTCTTGCCTCTTGCAGCGAAGCGGTCTTGTGTCTCATATCTACTTCATCATGAAAAGAAAAGACTTTCTAAAAAAAGGATTGATAGCTGCTGCGGCCACACCTGCAATTTTATCAAGCTGTAAAAACGAGGCAGTAGAAACCGACGCGCCCAACATCATTACCAACAAAAAATACAAATGGCGAATGGTAACGACTTGGCCACCCAATTTTCCAGTTTTGGGAGAGGCAGCCAACTTGCTTTCTGAGTGGGTAAGCAAAATGTCAGGTGGTCGTTTAGAGATAAAAGTCTATGGGGCAGGGGAGTTGGTTCCACCGTTTGAAGCATTCGAGGCAGTCGCTCAAGGCATTGCCGAAATGGGATGCGGCGCACCTTATTATTGGGTTGGGAAATCACCCGCAGCCGTTTTTTTTGCAGCGGTTCCGTTTGGTATGAATGCGCAGCAATTGACTGCATGGATGGTTTCTGGCGGTGGATTGGAATTATGGAAAGAAGTTTATGAACCTTTTAATCTAATTCCTTTTTTAGGTGGAAATAGCGGCGTGCAAATGGGCGGTTGGTTCAACAAAGAAATCAACACAGTCGATGATTTAAAAGGTTTGAAAATGCGTATTCCTGGCCTTGGTGGTAAGGCATTGGAAAAAGCAGGTGGCGCAGCTATGACTGTCGCAGGAGGAGAAATTTACACGAATCTCGAACGAGGCGTAATTGATGCCACGGAATGGGTTGGCCCTTACCATGATTATAAAATGGGTTTCCCCAAAGTAGCGAAATATTACTACAATCCGGGATGGCATGAAGTCGGCACGCAACTCGAATTTTTTGCAACAAAATCAACTTACGAGGCACTCCCACCCGATTTGCAAGAGATTATTTTATCTGCTTCCATGCGCATCCAAACTTGGATGTTAGCGGAGTTTGATGTTCAAAATGCTATCTATCTTCAAAAAATAATTGAGGAAGGAAAAACAGAAATTCGTCAATTTTCAAAACCAGTTTTGGATCAACTTAAAATTTATACAGAAGAAGCAATTCAGGAATTGATTGGTTCTGATCCTTTGGCAAATAAGGTTTATAAAAGTTATCGAGCATTTCAAACAAAAGCGGCGGCTTGGTCAAAGGTGACGGAGCAGGCGTATTATGATAAGGTGATGCGGTAGTTTATAAGTTGATCTTAGATACATTGCTTGTACAAAAAAAGGCGATTGGAATCAAACCCAATCGCCTTTTTCATTATACATTCAAATCCGAGTTTATAGGTTCGGAATTCTTAATGTTTGCCCTGGGAAAATCGTATCTGGGTTATCCAACATTGGTTGGTTTGCCTCAAATATCTTTTTGTATTTCATCGGGTCACCGTAAAATTGTTTCGCAATTTTTGAAAGAGAATCACCTCTTTTTACTTCATAAAATACCGCTTCTGGCTCTGGTTTTACTACTGACATTCTATCGTCAACCGCTGCTACTCCGTTCACATTACCCAATCTCAAAACGATTTTTTCTTTGTCCTGCTGAGAATCAACTTGACCAAAAACTGTTACAATCTCACCATCGAACTCCAAAGAAAAATCTTCGATATCAACATTCAATGAAGAAACCAAGCTTTTCAAAACTGCCTCTTTTTGGCGTCGAGCAGCTTTTTCAGCCATATTATTTAAAGTATTATCAGCACTCACATGCTTTTCGTCTTTATCAATCAACTTAGCACCTGCGTTTTTTAAAAATGAAAATAAACCCATAGTAAAAATTATAATTTAGTTTAAAAATTAATTTTGAACGAGCGCAAATATAGGCAAAAAGGAATTATGTGGGCGTAATAATTATTCTCACCAATAATAGACTTTATTCTAAAATATTTCGTGTGCAATCGAATACTTCTTTTTTCGCTACTTTTCCCCGATGTAAAATCGGGACACGCGTTAAAAAATAGAACCGCCCGCGGCGTCGGATGCTTAGATTTTTTGCCTCAATTAGCAAGAAAATAAGCACTCGTTGCGCTATAAACTATTTTCAGAATAAAGTCTAATGAAAGCTTTTGTTTTGGTTCTACTTGTTGAAATTATTTCCTGCAATTAGCCTGTTCTGGTACATGTTAATATCCTTTTCGATAAGACTCACCTTCTCTCAAACTTGCAAGTTTAGTTCCGTCTTCAACGAGAAATTGAGTTCTCAAAGTTTCCCTTCCACCCAACTCCTGCAAATAAACTGCAAAGTGTAAATGTGGCCCAGAGGCAAAACCCGTTTTGCCACTATAACCAATAAGTTGACCTGTCTTTACTCTCTCTCCAACCTTAACTTTGGAGCCACTTTGTTTGAGGTGAACGTACTCTGCAAAAGTACCATCTTCATGGTAAACAATAATGTAATTGTTGTAATTCGCACATTTATGACTGCTGGTGCAGCTTCTACTATTTTTCTCGACCACTTCGATGACGACTCCACCTCTTGCGGCATAAACTTCTTCACCAACACGCAAATCAAAGTCCAACGCATTTTCGTTATGATGGGTAAAATTGCCGTTGTAACCTTGGCCAATCAAAACGTTTTTTGCTGATTTGAAAGGCAAATGATATTGAAAATCTCGGTCATAGTTTTTGGTGGTGTGGTCTCCTAAATTTGAACGAGTCTTCATTCCAAACCGATAAGTTTTTCTTACATTTTTGACTACAAAATTAGTAACAACATGCCCTTTTACGCGCGCTGGAATGACAACAATATTTTCAACATCATTGGTCGATTTCAGGTTTTTAAGTTCAAAGTTGAACTTGATAGAAACTGGACAATATTGGTCATTGTCCACCAAAACCTGATAACCGTTAGAAGTCTCATTGTAGTAAATATTTACATAATCAGCTTTCGCCGAAAGGCATAAAAATAGAAAGACCGCCAATTGAATGAATTTCATAATTTTGTATTTGAAAGATAAACGCAAACCTTTGCAGGTATATGTTTGCTCATCCTAAGATTTAAGGAACTCTTCACACAGATTAACAACTAACTCAATGCACGATATAGAAACCATAGAAGATATAAAATTGTT
>CALLVG010000109.1 GCA_938010715.1 uncultured Saprospiraceae bacterium | reverse complement strand
TTCTAAAAATGCAAAGGCGATGTCGCAGCTTTTCGGAAAATGGAAGCCCGATATTTTTGTAGATAATCATACGAGCAACGGAGCCGATTATCCTTATACCATGACGCTCATCGCGACTCAAAAAGATAAGCTCTCTACCTCAATTTCCGATTATATGAATCAGACCTTGATTCCCAATCTTTACAAAGAAATGAAGCGCCGAAAATGGGAGATGTGCCCTTATGTTTATGCGCGCACAACACCTGACGAAGGCATTATGGGATTCTTGGATTTGCCTCGATATTCGACTGGTTTTAGCACCTTGCATGAAGCAATAGGGTTTACGGTAGAAACGCACATGCTAAAACCTTTTGAGGATCGAATGTGGTCAACTTATCATTTTATGGAAGCATTGATTCGCTTGGCAGGGAAAGATGCTTCGACCATTCGCCGAGCGAGAGAAGCAGCTCATTTACATTCAAAAAACAAAAAAGAATTTGACCTCAATTGGAAATTAGATTCTTCAAATGTAGATAAATTATTATTCAAAGGTTACGAAGCAAAATACAAAATAAGCGAAGTGACAGGTTTGAAAAGATTGTATTATGACCGCAGCTCTACTTGGGAAAAAGAGATCGATTTTTTCAACACTTATGAGACGACGGTTAAGGTTGAAAAACCGAACGCATACATTATTCCGCAAGCCTACTCGAAGGTCATTGAGCGACTACAATGGAACGGTGTAAAGATGAAACGCCTTTCAAAAAACACGACTTTGGAAGCGGAATTTTATTACATCAAAGATTACAAAAGTGGCAGAACACCATACGAAGGTCATTACCTTCACTCAAAAGTTGAAGTTGAAAAACAGAACTTGAATTGGAATTTTAGAAAAGGAGATTACGTCGTTTACACCAATCAACCGTGCAATAAAATCATCGTTGAATTACTCGAACCGCAGGGAGCGGACAGCTACTTCGCATGGAATTTTTTCGATGGCATTTTACAACAAAAAGAATATTTTTCTCCCTATGTTTTTGAAGAAATCGCTGCCGACCTTTTGAAAAAGGACGAAGAGTTGAGAATTGATTTTGATAAGAAAATCGAAGAAGACAAAGCGTTCGCAAAGAACAGTTGGGCGCAGTTATATTTCATTTACAAACGGTCTCAATATTATGAACCGACACATAATTTGTATCCAGTGGCAAGGGTTACTTCCTTTGTTAAACTACCAGTTGGAGAGTAAAAAAAAACCGACACTCAAAAATGACTACTTATTGTTTTATCATTCCTTAATGTAGCACGGCTTAAATAATCGACAATAATTTGAAAAAGATTCAGGTTTTCAAGAATTTTACAAAGCCGAACAAACCTTTATTAAAAATTGTTAGTCATTTAAATACTAAGTCGTTTTATTGAGCGGTTCAAATAAAAAACCAGTCACATGAATATTAAGCATATTGTTTTTTTGATGCTCCCTTTCTTATTTATTAGTCAATCCATGTTTGGTCAAACCAAAGGTGAAAATTTGGTCCAATTCACTGGGATCATTCTGGATGGTACGAATGAAGAATTATTGCCGCTTCCTTATGCCAATGTTTTGGTAACCGACCACAATCGAGGAACTTATTCAGACTTCAATGGATTCTTTTCGATTGTAGTTGAAAAAGGAGATAAAGTTGAATTTTCGGCAATAGGTTATCGAACCATTCAATTTCAAATTCCAGACACGTTGACTGACAATCGATATTCGATGGTTCAATTGATGACACAAGACACTATTAATTTACCAGAAACAGTTGTTTTCCCATGGCCGAGTCGCGATCATTTCAAATTGGAATTTTTAGCCATGGATGTTACCACAGAAATGCAAGATCGAGCCGTAAAAAACTTAGCCAACGAAACACTCCGAAAAATGAGAAGTGAGGTAGCTGCCGACGGCAACGAGAATGCAGATTTCTATTTGCGTCAACAATCAAGAAATTATTATCACATTGGTCAAACTCCTCCTATGAATATTTTTAGTCCACTGGCGTGGAAACAATTTTTTGACGCTTGGCAACGAGGAGATTATAAAAAGAAGCGAAAAGAAGATCGGGATTATTAGTAGAAGCGAAATTTATTTTGCTCTTAATAAAATGGCGGCTGAATGTAAGTTCAGCCGCCATTTTTATTAAGAGCTTGTTCAAAATTCAATTGATCTTTAGGAACGCTCAAAAAATAAGTTCCCGATTTCAAAAAATTAGTGAAGGAAAAGTGATTGATAATGAGGTTTTTCGAGCTAATTTTTTGAATTAAAGAGGGAAGTTATTTTTTGAGTAATACTTATGATGAAAACTGAACCAGTTTCGCAAACTCTTTCACGCGAGCGTCGATCTCTTTTTTAGATAATGGTTTAATTGCTTCTGTTCCAAATTTTCCAACGCAGAATGATGCCATAGCAGAACCATAAATCATCGCACGTTTCATATTTGCAAAAGAAACTCTTCCTGCTTGAGACATGTAGCCCATAAATCCACCAGCAAAAGTATCACCAGCACCTGTTGGGTCGTAAACTGTTTCTAATGGCAATGCCGGAGCGTAAAACATTTCATCTTTATAAAAAAGTAAAGCACCATGTTCTCCTTTTTTAATTACCAAAAATTTTGGGCCCATGGTGAAGATTTTCTTCGCAGCAGCTACCAAGGAATATTCGCCAGACAATTGTCTTGCTTCTTCATCATTGATGGTCAAGACGTCAACTTTTTTGACAACAGCTTTCAATTCGTCCATTGCGATATCCATCCAAAAATTCATGGTATCCATTGCTACCAATTTCGGACGTTTCTTCATTTGTTTTAAAACGCGCATCTGAACCGCTGGCGTCAAATTACCAAGCATTAAATACTCTGCTGTTTTATAAGACTCTGGCAATACTGGATCAAAATCAGCCAAAACATTCAAGTCAGTAACTAAAGTATCGCGTTTGTTCATGTTGTCATGATACTTTCCAGACCAAAAGAAGGATTTCTCTCCTTTTTTGATTTGTAAACCTTTCAAATCAACTCCCCTCTTTTTCAGATCATCCATATCTGCTTTAGGAAAATCATCTCCTACGACTGATACAATCTTTACATCTTTATTAAAATAAGAGGCTGCAATACTGATGTAAGTTGCTGCTCCACCCACAATTTTATCTACCTTTCCAAAAGGCGTTTCAATAGCATCAAAAGCTACTGTTCCTACTGTCAATAAACTCATTAGATTTTTTTTTTTAAAATTAAGGCCACAAAGATTGCAATATTATTTTGATTCAATTACTTTTGCGCCGCTCTTTTAAATAAGAGATACATTTTAAAGTTTTTTTGAAACTTTCGTTGAAATGTCAGCGTTACAATCAAACTTGAAAATAGTACGCTTCCTTAGCTCAGTTGGTTAGAGCATCTGACTGTTAATCAGAGGGTCCAAGGTTCAAGTCCTTGAGGAAGCGCAAAAATTAAGCCTAGCAGTTTTGCTGGGCTTTTTTTGTTTTACAATCTTCCTATCTTTTCGCAGAGCTCTGCTCCGCGTTACGTTTTTTTATCTACCTTTGCAGCGCTTTGGTTCCCGATTTATAAAAAATCGGGATGAAAAGGGAATCAGGTGAAATTCCTGAACAGTCCCCGCTGCTGTAAGCTTCATTGAAATTTTTCAACATTTTTGCCACTGTCCGCCTACGGCGGATGGGAAGGCGTTGAAAAAGAAGTAAGTCAGAAGACCTGCCAGAGAAGTTAGAGTTCTACTCTAATTATTTCATTCAAACTTTCGGTGGAAAGGTTGGGGATGACGGAAGACATGATCGGTCTTCGTTGTGCTTTGCTGCACCGACCGGATCATCATGTCTCAATACCTATCCGTTTTTTCCTGCTTTCTGCCGTGCAATATTTTCAGAAGCAGGTGAGATTCATTATCACATTTTTTCTTTTTGGGTTTCCGCTTTTTGCCATCGCGCAAATAGTTGACACTACTTTGCTACCACAAGCAGAGGTTAAAGAAAGTCGTCTTCGCTCCGATTTTGCAGGTACGCGCGTCGAAAAATGGAATACAAATGAATTGAGTGCCCATGCTACTCTGGCCGATTTACTCCAACAAGAATCTGGCATTTTTATCAAAAGTTATGGTTTGGGAAGTAGTGCAACGGTCGCTACACGAGGCGGAAGTGCAGGTCACACAGCCGTCTTGTGGAATGGATTGCCGATACAAAGTCCTATGCTTGGTTTGTTAGACTTTTCATTAATGCCAACTGCTTTTATTGATAATGCGGAAATTCAATACGGTGGCAACTCTGCAGCTTGGGGAAGTGGAGCAATTGGCGGTGTGATTTCATTGGACAATCAAGTTGAAAAAGAAAAATTTTCTTTAGAGATTCAAACTTCTGCTGGGAGTTTTGGACAATTTGATTTGGGTTTAAAATCTCAATATCAGATTGGGAAATGGACGGGTAAAACACGCATTTTTCAAAAACAAGCAGACAATGATTTTACCTATCAAATAAGAAAAGATCTGCCTGTTATCACACAAACGAATGCGGCCTTTAATCAAAGGGGTTTACTACAAGAATTTTACTGGTTTCCGAAATCAAATCAGGAATTGAGTATCCGATTTTGGGGACAGCAGACAGATAGAGAATTACCTCCGACTGCAGTGCAAACGAGAAGTTTGGCGTCTCAAAAAGACGAATCTTTGAGAGGTTCTATTCATTGGAAATCTGTGGATAACAAGATGGTTTGGCAGGTTCGTTCGGGGCTTTTTAGAGAAAATATTCATTATAAAGATCCTGAGCGGTTGACGGATGCATTGAGCTATTTTTGGAATGCACTCGGAGAAGTAGAAGGTGAATATTTCATAAATAAAAATCAGCAACTTTTGATTGGGCTAAGCCACGCTTGGACTTTTGCTGATATTGAAAATTATAGTACGCCGCCTCAGCAAAATCGCACTGCACTTTTTGCTTCTTTTAAACAGAAAATTAAAAATTGGAATTTGCAAATCAATGGTCGAGGGGAAATAGTTGATGGGAAATTTATTCCTTTTATTCCTTCGCTTGGTTTTAATGGAAAGGTATCTGATTTATTAATTATTCAAGGGAAGATTTCTCGAAATTATCGCCTACCGACTTTCAATGATTTGTATTGGAATCCAGGTGGTAATATTGACTTACTCCCCGAAATTGGTTGGGGGCAAGAAATCGGTATTACGGTTGGCCAAGAGTCATTCTACAGTGCCACTTTTTTCAATCGAAAAATAAATAATTGGGTCTATTGGTCACCAACAGATCAAGGATTTTGGTCTCCTCAAAATCTTTCAGAAGTTTGGAGTCGAGGCCTTGAGCAGCGATTCAAATGGCAATTCATTTTTGAAAAATCTAAATTGAATTTGAGCGGTGGATATGATTTTATTTTATCAACAAATCAAGTTGCCATTTCTAAACCTTCCATAAAAGAAGGAGAGCAACTTTGGTACGCTCCTCAACATAGTGCATTTGGGAAATTGGATCTTGATTTCAAAAATTTTCAAATCAATTATAATCATCAATTGACTGGCCCAGTTCGAACGCCAAATTTCACCATTCTAAAAAAATATCATATTGGAAATCTGTCAGCATCCTATGTTTTCAAAAGAAAGCAGTGGGAAAGCCAGCTAATTTTCAACGTAAAAAATATATGGGACACTAATTACAGTGTCATCGAATATCGCCCGATGCCGGGCAGAAATTACCAAACACAGCTTATTTTTAAAATTTAAAAAAATGATAAAACAAACATTTACATTCTTAGCCTTAATTTTTTCAATTTTCTTTTTGCAAGCCCAAACCACCTCAACTTTCGAAGATTTCAACTTGCCAGCTGATAGCTTTTTGAATGGAAGTGACGGAAGTGGTGGTTTCGAAAATGGAAACGTTTTTTTACCAAACGAATTTACAGACACAGGTACTTTTACTTTTTGGTCTGGTTGGTCTATTTCGACTGCAACTGATGTAACGACGCCAGGTTTTACAAATGAATTTAGTGCAATCACTGGTGGAGGATTTGATGGATCAAGCCATTATGCGACCTCCTTTATTTCAGAAAATAGCATCATCAATTTGAAAGGTGCAGCCAAAGGAGGAAGCGTTGAAGGATTGTACATCACTAATGCGACTTACCCGTTTTTGAGTATGAAAGACGGAGATAGTTTTGCCAAAAAATTTGGAGGCGTTGATGGAAATGATCCTGACTTTCTTTTACTAACAATCAAAACAAAACTTGATGGTCAGATTGGTGCAGATAGCGTCAATTTTTATCTCGCTGATTTTAGAGATGCCGATAATAACAATGATTACATTATCGACGATTGGACGTTTGTAGATTTGAGCACTTTGGGCAATGCTGATGAATTGGTTTTCACGATGTCTGGATCAGATATTGGTCAATTTGGGTTAAACACACCTACCTACTTCTGCATTGACAACTTAATTACAAATGATAATGGCCCATCTTCCTCAACAGATTTTACAGTAGAATTTGAGGTTTCAGTTTTCCCAAACCCAACGACAGATTTTCTAATTGTTGATTGGAGTCAAAACGAAGGAACTGCTCAAATCACTAATTTGCAAGGCCGTATTTTAGAAACTCAGCTTTTACAAAAAGGAAAAAATACTTTACTCGTTGGCGATTTGCCAAAAGGAGTCCACTTTTTGCAAATAAGAAATGAAGGAGGACTTTCTACTCAAAAATTTGTTAAGCAATAAGATGAATACTTGTCCAAAATGTGATGGAAAATTCAGTTGTCAAGTAACCAATCCA
>CALLVG010000108.1 GCA_938010715.1 uncultured Saprospiraceae bacterium | reverse complement strand
ATTGACTCCTATGAGGGAAGTTTTATTTATAGATTTGGTAATTGTCAATCAAAAAAAGTAGTAGAATAGAAACATGAAAAAAATAATAACAATTGCATTCGCCATAATTTTTTGTTTTGGTTTAAATGCGCAAGACTTTGTTTTTACGCAATTTCACTTGTCACCACTCAACCTCAGTCCGGCATTGGCAGGCGGAACAGATAATTACCGATTAGCCATCAATTATCGAGGAAATTCAGGGGGCTTGGTTGGTGTTTTTAATACTGTTGGAGGCATTTCTTTGGATGGCCCAATCGAACTTTCAGATTATGATAAAATTGGTGTCGGAGTAAGAGCAGCATTTGATCGAATGGGAAGTTTGTCCTTTACCCAATCTGCATTCACTATTGCTTTGGCATACGAAAGGCGGCTTTTTAAAAACTCTGAAAAAGTACATACCATCTCAGTTGGTTTTGATGGTGGATTAGGACAAACTTCTATTGATTTTACAAATGCTGTTTCTCCCATGCCAATAACAGGAGGAGGTTTGTCAACTAACTTTCCCGATTTTAGTACAGGAATAGCTTATAAATTGAAATTCACCCCAGAAGCTCAGTTTTTGATAGGACTTTCTATCGGTCATCTTTTTGAACCTGATTCAAGAATAGAAGGCTTTACAAACAATGGTATAGAAAGACGATTTTCGGCTCATGCAGAAGTCGATTTTATTATAGGTCAAAACTTTTGGGTGACTCCAAGAGCCTATTATTGGAGTCGCAATGGGATTGATTTATTCACAGGGATTACAAGTATGAAATACCGCAGAAATACTCAAATTTTTGAAATTGGGATTGGTTTAAAGGGAAATTCTGTATCTGATAATACCGAAGTCGTGTTGTTGGGTGGATTTGAATACAAAGACCTGAAATTTGGAATATCAAGAGATCTGAATGTTTCAGCTATTCAAAATGTAATTGGCGATACTTACGAAGGGTCCGTTATTTATGAGTTTTAGACAACTTCAATCATTGATTCATTTATTACAAATGCGCAAAAAATCTATCTAAAGAAATACCCAAATAAATCTTTCAAAATACCTGAATAATTCCTTTTCTAAAGCGTAATTTTGCGCCGCTTTCTCGCCACTTTTATAATGCTATTTTTTTTAAACATTTTGGTCGAAAGACTATTATGTTAGGAGAAGTTAAAAAGGATGAATAATTATTGAAATTATCATCTACTCATTTAAAAAACAAAACTCATAATTCGATAGATGAGCCATTCAAAAGGAACGAACGAATTTGCAGGACGCCACTTAGGAGTCAACGAAACAGAAATTTCTGAAATGTTGAAAACCATTGGCGTCAAATCCCTCGACCAATTAATTGATGAAACAATTCCGCCGGCTATTCGCCGAAAAGGAAAGTTGAAATTGCCTGCTGCTCAAACAGAGCATGAGTACCTTACAGAACTCAAAACAGTCGCATCCAAAAACAAGGTTTTCAAATCTTACATCGGGCAGGGGTATCATGATACGATAACCCCTTCTGTAATTTTGAGAGGTGTTTTCCAGAATCCAGGTTGGTACACGCAATACACGCCATATCAGGCAGAAATTGCGCAAGGAAGATTGGAAGGATTGCTTAATTTTCAAACCATGGTCAGTGATTTGACTGGTTTGCCGATTGCGAACGGTTCTCTTTTGGATGAAGCAACATCTGCCGCAGAAGCGATGGCGATGTTCTTTAGTGTTAAAAATAAAAGAGCAAAAGGCGACGATGTAGCCACTGACTTTTTGGTTTCTGATAAAGTGTTAAAACACACTATTGATGTGTTGGAAACGCGTGCAGAACCAATCGGAATCAAGGTCAAAGTGATGCCTGCCAAGGAATTCAAATTCAACGATAAAACCTTCGGTATTCTTTTACAATATCCAAACAATGATGGTTCGGTGATAGACTACAGAGCATTGTCCACCAAAGCGAATGCGAAAAATATTTTCGTAACGGTAGCGGCTGACATTATGAGTTTGGCATTGCTCAAACCACCGGGAGAGTGGGGCGCAGATGCAGTGGTCGGAAGCACCCAACGATTTGGTGTGCCGATGGGTTTTGGTGGCCCACACGCAGCTTACTTTTCAACCAAAGAAGATTTTAAAAGATTGATTCCTGGAAGAATCATTGGCGTCTCTCAAGACTCACATGGTAACCGTGCTTTGCGTATGGCATTGCAAACCCGCGAGCAACATATCCGTCGCGAAAAAGCGACTTCTAATATCTGTACAGCACAGGCACTATTGGCCAATATGGCTGGTTTTTACGCAGTGTATCATGGGCCAGAAGGCATCAAAAACATAGCGACTCGCATCCATGCAAGTGCACGTTTTTTGAGTGATAGATTCAAATCTATCGGTTTAGAACAAACCAATCAGTACTATTTCGATACCGTCAGAGTGGAGGCAGATGCGACTTTACGTCGAAAAGTGAAGTCAGCGGCTTTGCGCCAAAAGATGAATTTCCATTTCGATACAAACGGAATTCAAATCAATGTAGATGAAACTACAACGATCGAAGATTTAGGCAACATCGTTTCTATTTTTGAAAAAGCGAGCGGCAAAACTTCTGGTTTGAATGGTAAAATGTCCAAGTCATTGGCATTGCCAAAAGCGCTCAAACGCGATACAGAATACTTGACCCACCCAGTTTTTAACAGCCATCATACCGAAAGTAAAATGATGCGTTATTTAAAACGATTGGAAAATAAAGACATCTCATTGGTACACTCCATGATTCCATTGGGAAGCTGTACGATGAAATTGAATGCCGCTTCTGAAATGTTCCCAGTGAGTTGGCCTGAGTTTGCAAATATTCACCCATTTGCTCCAGCAAATCAGTGGAAAGGCTATGCTCAAATTTTTGAAGAATTGGAGGCTTATCTTTCTGAAGTGACAGGTTTTACGGCTTGTTCGTTGCAGCCAAATTCAGGCGCACAAGGGGAGCACACAGGTCTGATGACCATTCGCGCCTATCACAAAGCACGCAAAGAAGGACATCGTAATATTTCCTTGATTCCATCTTCTGCGCATGGAACTAACCCTGCAAGTGCAGTGATGGCAGGTATGAAAGTGGTCGTCGTAAAATGTGATGAAGAAGGAAATATCGATGTTCCGGACCTGAAAGAAAAGGCGATAAAGCACAAAGATAACCTCGCATCATTGATGGTCACTTACCCATCAACGCATGGAGTATTTGAAGAAGGTATCAAAGAAATTTGTAAAATCATACACGACAACGGCGGCCTCGTTTATATGGATGGCGCCAATATGAATGCACAAGTTGGATTGACTTCACCAGGTTTGATTCATGCCGATGTTTGTCACCTCAATTTGCATAAAACATTTGCCATCCCACACGGAGGCGGTGGCCCAGGAATGGGGCCAATCTGCGTCAATGATAAATTAGCACCTTTCTTACCAAAACACAGTTTCCAAAAAACAGGTGGTAAAAATGGTATCAAAGCAGTTTCAGCTGCACCGTGGGGTAGCGCGAGTATCCTATTAATTTCATACGGATACATCCGAATGTTAGGAGAAGATGGTGTTTTGAACTCAACAAAAATTGCTATCCTAAATGCAAACTACATCAAAGCAAGATTGGCAGGCGCGTACGATGTTTTGTACACTGGTAAAAACGGAAGATGTGCCCACGAGATGATTATCGATATTCGCCCATTCAAACAATTTGTCGGTGCAGAAGATGTTGCTAAACGTCTGATTGATTATGGGTTCCATGCACCAACACTTTCGTTTCCAGTAGCAGGTACCTTGATGATAGAACCAACAGAAAGTGAAGACAAAGACGAACTCGACCGCTTCTGCGACGCGATGTTAGCCATCCGCAAAGAAATCGACGAAATCGCTGCCGGTGACGCTGACAAAGACAACAACGTTTTGCACAACGCACCACATACCATCAACGTCATCACCAGCAATGGGTGGGATTTACCTTACTCTCGCGAGAAGGCGGCTTACCCGCTTCCATACTTGCGTGATGGTTGGAAATTCTGGCCAACTGTTGGTCGCGTTGATAACGCGTTTGGTGATAGAAACTTGATTTGTACTTGTCCTCCGATTGAGATGTATGAGGAGGTGGAAGGGTAGGGATACTTACTTTTCATGAAAGATATTAAACGCTTTGACTAATTTAGTCAAAGCGTTTTTTATTTTAATGCATAATTTACTTCAAATTAAAAATTAATTCCAACCCCTTGTAGCGTTTTCACAATTAGAAAGATATTAATATTGAAAACCTATTTTT
>CALLVG010000107.1 GCA_938010715.1 uncultured Saprospiraceae bacterium | reverse complement strand
AATCCATATTCATCTGGATTTGATTCGCCAAGCACTTCGATATCATTTGCAATCAATTCGTATTTTTGACCAGCACCTTGTGATTCGACCAACTTCCCTGTTGCTTTTACACAAGCATGAAAATGGATTTTTTTCAATAGGTCATCATTCCCAAAATCATCATCAATGACAACTTGCAATGTATTAAAATCAGAACCATCAAAAAGTGCAATAAATCGGTTGGAACGAAAAGCACGCACCCAACCACAAACGGTGATTTCTTTTTCTAAATGCCCTCCAGCGAGGACGTCCTTTATCTCTGTACGGTTATACATCTTACTAAAGATTATTTTTTGAAGTCGCGAAAATACTGGTTTATATATGAAATTTTAACGTGTTTGATTTTTTTTGTTTTCAAACTACGTTTAAAATCAACCCAAGAATCGAGAAGTAAGTTCCGGAGAAGGAATCATACAGCTCTCTTGCTTACCAAACCAGCGGTAGCGATTACGCGAGATGAGATTATAAACGGCATCTCTAATGAAGGAAGGAATAATTTTGAAAACATAAAACAACTGCCAAAAGCCACCTAATCTTTTTGCAATTTCCAAAGCGGCATCGGAGCGGTCGTAGATTTTATTATCCACTAAAAGGTAGATGGTTTTGAGGTCTTCTGTTTCTGTTTCAAATTGTTTTAAATGTTCTTTTGCGAATTCAGATTGTAGTGATGCAAAACGAAAAACGACCTTCTTATCAGCTTTTATGATGAACTGAACGCTCTGATTGCACAAATTACAAACACCATCGAATAAAAGAATTGGATTTTCCATTGTTTTAATAACAGGCTGATAATCAATTGGTTGTCAATGTTTTGGTTTTAAATATTTTTATTTTAATAAATTATTAATTAAATTATTTTGTTTCATATTTGTTTTTATAAAACAAATTGTTTTAAATTTGTGTCACAATCTTACATAAAGTGATGAGCGAAGAATAAGTTGTTATTTTTTAATCATCACGAAGCTATGAGCGCTTTTTATTAATCTAAAAGAATTTAAAAAAATGAACAGTCAAACTGAATTGTTGAAAAAAGAACTGCAGGCAAAATGGAACACAGCAAAGGTACGTGCTATCAAATTAGCACTTCAATACAAAAGCCGCATTTTTTTGGCCGCATTAGTTTTGATGTTATTTTCTTCTAAAGATGTTAGTTTTTCGGTGCAGATGAATTCACCGGGAACAGTGCCAACGCCTTCTCAGGTTAATTTGGTTGAACCCAAAAAGGAAGAATCAAAAAATGGTTTTTGGCAAACAGTTTTACGCGTCATGGAAGCACTTGCGCCAGTTGAACAAACAGCTGAGCAAAAAATCTATGACCTCGATGAGGTCAAAAAGAAAGAACCACCAAAACCGACAACCGAACAATTTAGTATTTTTTCGATTGCAGATTTAAAACCCAAAAAACAGCTATCGAAAAAAGAAAAAGCGAAACGCGATAGACAAATGACTTATGTTGAAAAACATGTCAAAATCGCTCAAACTGAAATGGAAAAGTATGGCATTCCGGCCAGTATCAAATTGGCGCAAGGCTTGGTGGAAACCAATGCAGGTGCAAGCAGATTGGCTACTGGTAACAACAATCATTTTGGAATAAAATGCTTTTCGCGAAAATGTAAAAAGGGGCACTGTTCCAATTTTACGGATGATACTCACAAGGACTTCTTCCGCAAATATGGTTCTACTTGGGAAAGCTACCGTGCCCACAGCCAATTACTTACACACAAACGTTACAAGTCGCTTTTCAACTTGGGTAAAAACGATTATCGCGCGTGGGCGCATGGCCTCAAAAAAGCAGGTTATGCGACTGATAAACGTTATGCTGAAAAGTTGATCCAAGTAATCGACGACTTGCAATTACATCGCTACGACAAATTTTGAGTGTTCTTTGACAAGATGAGACATCTCAGATTTATTGTGAAACTTGCTCCGTAGGAGCATAATCTTTGTAGCACTTAGAATAAAAGAGCCTAACCGCTCCGTAGGAGGGGCATCTTAAAAATCAAAATTAGATGTCGCTCCTCTGGAGCGAAAAAAGCTCAATTAAATTTTTTCTACAAAGATATTGCTCCTCTGGAGCAAGAAGATTTCAAAAATCGGATTAATTCATTTTTGTCAAAAATCAATTAGAGAATTAGGCTTTCACGGTTGACTAAACTTTTGTTTAGGAATACATCAAAACTTTAATCAATCTCTTATCGCTCGACGCTCAAGTAGCGTTATGTAATTTTGTATTTTTACCGGAAATTAGATTTTATATCTTTTTTCCGGTTTTTTGTTTTGGTAAGGTTTGATGTACTACTCTTTTTTCTAAAATTTAAAATGATGAATAAATTGATGCTGATTTTTGAACTACAAAAGACACAAAAGAAAACAAAAGCACTTCTATCTTTTGTGCCGTTTTTGTGCCTTTTGTGGTTCAGCTCTTTTCTTATTGGTTGTGGTGGGAATACTTCTTCTGCAAAAGTTGAAACACTTGATAACGTTGAAACTTTAGAAACAACCAAAACATCCCTTCCAACAATTCCAATTTATGAATCATTTGATGAAATGGCGCATATTTTTCAATACCAAAATGATACGACTTACATCATAAATTTTTGGGCGACGTGGTGTAAACCATGCGTTGAGGAATTACCTTATTTTGAAGACATTCATAAAAAATATGCGAATCAACCTGTCAAGGTGATTTTGGTGAGTCTTGATTTTAAAACACATATTGAGACGAAACTCCTTCCTTTTATAAAGGAAAATAAATTGGAATCAGAAGTCATATCTCTGGTGGATTCTGATGCGAATAGTTGGATTGATAAAGTGGATACCAATTGGGATGGCGCAATTCCTATTACAATTGTTTACAATAAAAATAAACGAAAATATATCGGTGAGCAATTTGCTAACCACGACGAATTAGAATCTATTTTAAAAACATTTTTATAAAAATCACTCTAATGAAAAATTTACTTTTCGCATTAACGTGCATCGTATTTTTTGCTGCATGTAAAGACAATGCGACCAACGCCACTGCTGAAAAATCTGCGGATAAACCAAAAGCAGAATTAGTTAGCAATAAATCTACAGACGGATTAAATGTCGGAGATAAAGCTCCAGACTTTAATTTAAAAAATCATGATGGAACGATGATCTCACTTTCAGATTATGCAGGTAAGAAAGGAACCATTGTAACGTTCACTTGTAACCACTGCCCTTATGCAGTGATGTATGAAGACCGATTAAATGATTTGCACTCAAAATATGCCTCAATGGGATATCCAATTTTGGCGATTAATCCAAATGATCCAGAAGTGAAACCTGCAGATTCTTTTGAAAAAATGGGCGAACGCGCCAAAGAAAAAGGATTTGAATTTGCTTACCTTTTTGATGATGGTCAGAAGGTCTATCCACAATATGGAGCGACGAAAACGCCTCATATCTTTTTGTTGGACAATGAGCACACCGTAAGATACATCGGTGCAATTGATGATAATCCGCAAGATGCTAGCGGAGTTAAAAAGAAGTTTTTAGAAGATGCAATCGCGGCATTGGAAGCAGGAACCGATCCTGATCCGAATTATACAAAAGCAATTGGCTGTTCAATCAAAACAAAATAATCAGTTCGATTCGTAGAGACGATTCACGAATCGTCTCCATCAATCAAAGAAGCAGAGACGATTCGTGAATCGTCTTTACAAATCGTATAGCGTTGTCACCTTTTTATTTTTAATAACGGTGACGGCGCTATGCGCTTTTTTATATTTTGTTTAATGAAATCCTACCAACAGAGCCGCTGTTACGCGGCTTTTTTTATTTCTAAAATTGAGTTTGAATATGAAAACTTCCACTCCTATTGCCAATCAATGACTTACACTTTATGAAAAAATCACATCTATTATTTAGCCCTTTCAGGGTATCGTATTAAAACTTTTTGGCATAATATTCACATTATAAAAAGTACTTACATAACGCCTACCTATTCCAGTCTATTTCCAATAAATTAAAAAACAGAGCCAGCGTTAGGTTCAATTGCTTCCTAAATTTTCAGCAAAAGCTGAATTGTTTTCCTACACAAATTTTGATTTTGAAAGGGTGCCAGAGATCTCATTTGAGTTGATCTGACACTGAGTTACTATATATTTTCTTTAACCAAAAAGTACAATCCCATGAAACGCCCAGTTTCTACGATCCTTCCTTTAAACAGAGGGGTAGCAAAATTTTATAATTATGCTATGCTCTTCTCCCTTTTGACATTATTGTCAATTTCTAATTCTAATGCAGCTACTATGGCACCACCTGGCCCATGTCCCGGCGGAGCAGGCGTATTAGGAGGAACCGTTTTTACCGATTTCAATTTTAATGGAATTGATGATGAAGACGGCCTTGGCCTTGAGGCAATTGAAGTCTTTCTGTATGAATCTACGGGTGCAGGAAATGCAAGTGCGCTCATTAGTTCCACCACGACTGATGCAAACGGAGAATATTTTTTCTCTGGTTTGACCGATGGTGTGCGCTATCGAGTTGAGTTTGTTGCTCCTCCTGCGTTAGATTATTTGAAACCAAGTCCTAACGGAACGGATTCAAGAACAACGGTGCAATACCCGATGTCTCCTGATTGTAATGTTGATTTAGGATTGGCTTGTCCAGCAGATTTTTGTGGAGAAGATAATGAAGTAAATTTCTTTACACCTTGTTATATCGCAGGCGACCCACTTGCGGGTGGAAATGCTGGGACTGATCCTGGGATTGTTTCTGTTGCTTACGATGCGTCAGGAATGAATATGAATACAACCGTTTTAGACGCAAAAGATGTTGGAACTTTATGGGGACTAGCTTATCAAAGAACTAGCGGGCTGCTTTTTGGAGCGTCAACATTGCGTCGCCACAGTGGATTTGGTCCAGGTGGAACGGGCGGAATTTATGTAATTGACGCTAACAACCCAGCTTCGTCTTCAATTTTAGATATTATCGATTTAGATGCACTGGGCTTTGATACAGGAACGGATCCTCGTATCGGAAATCCATTGCCAGCGACAAAACAATTGCCTTCTCACGATACGGATGCGTATGGTTTGATTGGAAAAATGTCTTTGGGAGATATCGAAATTTCTGAAGACAATAAAGAGTTATGGGTAATCAACTTATTTGATAAAACATTAAATAAAATTGCATTAAGTGATCCTTATGTAGCACCGACTGCTACCGATGTAACCTCAATGCCAATTCCTGATCCAGGATGCGTAGGAGGCGAGCACAGACCTTGGGCAGTTAAATATTATAAAGGAAAAGTTTACGTCGGTGTTGTTTGTGATGCATCAGTCTCTCAAGATAATGATGATTTGCACGCATATATTTATGTCCATGACCCAGCAGGAGCAGCGGGTAATTTTACACCTGTTTTTGATTTTGATCTTTCTTTTCAAAGAGGATATGTTTCAGCTCCAAGCCCAGGTGTAAATCAATGGTACCCATGGACAGATAACCATGTTTTAGCTGAGGTGGATGGATTTTTTCAAAGACCACAACCGATTCTTGCTGATATTGAATTTGACGCGGATGGTTCTTTGGTTTTAGGATTTTTGGATAGAATGGGACAGCAAGGAGGTTTTAGTACATTCTCTCCCGATCCGAATGATTTTGACTATTACGATACCTATTCAGGAGGAGATATTATTCGGGTTTGTAATATTGGAGGAACTTATACTTTGGAAGGAAATACAGGATGTACTACAGCTGGTGGGTTAGGAAACAATCAAGGGCCTAATGGAAGTGAATACTATTTTTCAGATATTTTTCAAAACCCTTCTACAAGTCCTTTTCATCAAGAAATAGCACTTGGAGGATTAGCTATAAAGCCAGGTTCAGGAGAAGTCATTTCTACTGTTTTTGACCCTCTTAGTAATGTCAATACGGGAGGTGTAACTTGGTTCGATAATGCTACAGGCGAGCGAAATAGAAGTTATCAAATTTATGATGGTTCACTCGGTTTTTCTGGGAAAGCAAATGGATTAGGTGATTTAGAAATAGGATGTCAATCGGCTCCAATTGAAATTGGAAACTATGTTTGGTATGACCCGAACATGGATGGAATTCAAGATCCAGCTGAGACACCTATTCCGGGCGTTGATATTGCTTTATATGCAACCGACGGAACTATTGTTGATGTCACCACAACCGATGCAAATGGAGAATATTACTTCTCTTCTTTGACATCTGATCTAACTTTCAATACAGATTATTACATCTTGGTTGGTTACAATCAATTTAATACGAGTACTCAAACTTTGTTTGATACACTGACACTCACAATTGATAGTATGGGTATGAATGTAGATCCGAATCTCAATGATTCGGATGGAGTGATTGGTTCTGGAAATGTTCCAAGTTATCTCTTTGGATTTCCATATACTCCTGTGACAACAGGTGGCCCAGGTTGCAATGACCATAGTCTTGATTTTGGATTTTTTGGTGCAAGTGCATGTGTACTTACATTGGATGCGGTTGTTGTGCAAAATGAGTCGTGCGTTGGAGCGAGTAATGGCGAAATTACAATTACAACCACTCCTACGACTGGCGTAGAATATTCAATTGACGGTGGAATAACTTTTTCTGGTACGAATACTTTCACTGGTTTAGCACCAGGGATATATAATGTTGTAGTAGTTGAAATTGCTAATCCTGCATGTAGGAGAACGGCAGTTGTAGAAATATTGTCAGAAATGGAAATCGATCCGCCATCAGATGTGGAAGGATATAAATTGTGCATAGACCAAACCGTACCAGCAAGTGAAGGTTTGACAGCAACTTGTACAATCACTTGTAGCGCAGATTCTACACAAAGAACAACTTGGTGGACTGCCGAAATGGGCGGCTCAATGGTAGCAACAGGAAGCGTTTTTGATCCAGTCGGAGCAGGTTTGGTGGATAATGCGATTCCAGATACCACAACTTATTATGTACAATGCGAATGTGGTGTTTGTGTTAGTGAAAGAGTGCCAGCTGAGTTCATCGTATTATCAGTTACGCCAACTGAAATTGATGGTGCAGCCTTCGTTTGTCCTGGAGAAATTACTGTTTTCAATTTAGTAAATGATTTTGGAAATGAGGCGACATGGACTTTAAGTGGAGGCGGAACCATCATTGCTCAAGATGATATTTCGGTAACTATAGAATGGGAAACAGGACAAGGCACTGGGCCATTTACCGTAACGGTATTTGAAACAACTGAAAATGGATGTGTGACTTCAGATGCGATAGAAGTGACTTTAAAAAATACAACGATTGCTTGCAATAACAATGTTCAAATTTCTTTGGATGAAAACGGAGAAGCAATCATTACGCCTGATTTAATTTTGGAAGGCACTTACAATACTTTCGATTGTTTTGATGTGAATATTGAATTTAATGGAACACCAATTGGAAATATTGCTGACTGCCGATTCATCGGTCAAAACTTGACGATAAATGTTTCAGGTGGATGTGACGGAAACTCTTGTTGGGGTTCTGCATTGATCGAAGACAAAAAACCTCCAGTAATTATGTGTCCTCCGATGACAGATACTGTTGAGGTTAATTGTTCAATTGATCCAAATTTGATTGCAGCACCCACTGCAACAGACAATTGTAGTATTCCTGTTGTAAATTTAATTGAAGAAGAAAAATTTGACGATGACGATTGTTTAGAAACAGTCATAAAAAGAACATACCAAGCTTCTGACGATTTCGGAAACGTATCTCAACTTTGTATGACTTTTATCAAAGTTTTATTGCCAAGCGATCCTGAGTTTCCTGATGATGTTACTTGGACTTGTGAGCAATATGCGGCGTTCCCAAATATTGTTGAGCCAACAGCTTTGCACCAATGTATTTTGGATAATGTTGAGGCAATTGATACGGCGATGCTTTACTGCACGTATCCAAATGGAGACGACGTCCCGTTCGTAACACCCTATCATAGCATTTATAGATATTGGAAAGATAACGAAGGTTTGGATGTAACGCTCGACCCAAATTATGATGATAATATTGATAATCCACTAACAGATACCAATGCTGCTTTTGGTACACCAACTGTCGAAACAGATGACCCTAATATTTGTAATTTGAGTATAGGACTTTGTCCTGCTTTTGATACCATAATTGATAACGCAGGGCATTACCCTGATACGATTATCACTCCAATTTATAGACCAATTGATGCAAGCGGAAACCCAGTGAATGGTTTGGAGGATGCAGATATTTTGGAAATGACAGGTTCGGGTGTTCCTAATTATGGAGTACATGGCGCTTGTCCGTATGTTGTAACTTACAGAGACGAAAAAGGAGCAACTTGCGATGGAGTTGATACAACAGTGATGTTCAAAATTTTTAGAACATGGACGTTGACGAACTGGTGCACAGGTGAGCAAATCAGCGACCTTCAAATTATTAAAGTTGTTGATAAAGTTAGACCAACCATCATTGCGGAGCCATTTGAAATTACAGCAGACTACTCAGTTGTAACGCAGGACGAATCAATCTGTACATCAACTGGTTTGATTCCTGCTCCGATTGCATTTGACAATTGTGATAAGAATTTATTTATTCAAATTTTTACACCAATCGGCGAAGCCATTTATGTAAATGGGGTTGATGGACGTGAAGGTGGATATATTCCAAACCCAGGTTTGGAATATGGAACACATGAAATCATTTACCAAGCAACAGATGCTTGTGCTAACCAAACAAAAGTAGCAGTAGAAATTACAGTTGTAGATAATATTTCTCCAACAATGATTTGTCGTGAGTTCACAGACATCAGTTTGACACTTGACGGCACAGCTATCGTTTGTGCAGATAAATTTGACGAAGGAATTCATGACAACTGTGGCATTGATTCTCTTTTCATAAAAAGAATGAACGAACCAGATTCGCTTTATAGAGAATGTTTGAATTTCACTTGCGACGATGCTTGCGGAGATACTTCCATCATGGTAATTTTGAAAGCCTATGACTTTTCTGGAAACTCAAATGAGTGTATGGTTGAGGCCAAAATTTATGACAAATTAGGCCCAACCTGTGAAGCGCCAGAAGATGTTTGGATTGATTGTGATGAAATTACACTTCAAGACTTGACAGATACATTGGTACTCCAAGAGCATTTTGGATACGCAACGTATGTTGATAATTGTGGCGCACATAATGAAGAATTGGAGCCAAGAGTAGAATTGGATCAATGTGGTGCAGGAACAATTGTTAGAACATTTAAAGCAATCGATAAAAATGGAAATGTATCAAGAAATAGTTGTCGTCAGACAATTATGGTACAACCAAAGAATGAATACATGATTCAGTTCCCAGCTGATTGGGATGGAGAATGTGGTGAAATGGAAGAGGCGCCAGAAGTAACTTTCATGGAAATGGCTTGTGATCAAATCGCTACTTATCACGAAGATTTGAGGTTTGACATTTCAACGGATGGTGCTTGTTATAAAATTATCAGAACATGGTACGTCATGAACTGGTGTGCTTATGACGGAATCAGTGCGCCAATCGAAGTGCCAAACGATGCACGTGGAGTGAAAATTTCTCACGAAGATTACAACGCATTTGGTTACTACACCTATAAACAAATCATTAGAGTAAAAGATCAAACTGCGCCGGTAATTAGTTACGATGGGCCGGTTGAATTCTGTAGTACCAATAGATTTTGCGACATCAAAGAAGGAACTTATTCGATCTACCCAACAGATATTGATGAAGAATGTACAACTGATTTAACAGTTAGATGGAAGTTTGATTTGGGTGCAAATGGTACTTATGATTCTGAAGGATATGATGCCTTTAGCAAAACACTTCCTTTAGGAAAACACAGCATCACCTTCCTTGCGATTGATGGTTGTGGAAATACAGGCACGCATAGTTTTGAATTTGAAGTGAAGGATTGTAAGAAGCCAACACCAGTTTGTCACAATGGTCTTTCAGCGGAGTTGATGCAAGATGGTACGCTCGAAATTTGGGCAATTGATTTTGATGCAAGTAGCTTCGATTTTTGTACTGATGAAGATGATTTGAAATTCAGAATGAATAGAATTACAGATGTAAATGGTGATGGATTGGTTACTGCTGATGATTATCAGATGAACGTTCCAACTACAGCTGCGGTAGGTTTCAATTGTGATGATCGAGGTTTGCAAATGGTGCAAATGTGGGTCGGAGATGACGCTGACAATTGGGATTTCTGTGTGACCTTTATTGATATTCAAGACAATATGTCGGTTTGTTCTTCTACGTTGAAAATGGCTGGAAATATCGAAACCATCAAAGGAGAAGGCGTCATGGATGTGAAAGTAGAATTGAGTGGAAACAATACCACTTCTTTGATGACCGATGAAAATGGAATGTTTGAATTTGGAGGTTTGACCGAGCAAAATGATTATACCATTACGCCAATCAAAAATACAGATGCAGCAAATGGAGTATCGACTTTCGATATTTATTTGATTTCTCAACATGTCTTGCAGACACGACAATTGCCAACGCCTTACCATTTGATTGCGGCGGATGCGAATAGAACGGGAACCATTACGACATTGGATATCGTGGCTATCAGAAAAGTAATCCTTAGAATCAACAATGAATTTACCAATAATACTTCATGGAGGTTTGTGGAAAAAGATTACATCTTTCCAGATCCGAAAGCGCCATTTGGTTTTCCTGAAGTAATAAATTACAACAATTTATCAACAAGCGAATTAAGTTCAAATTTCGTTGCAGTGAAAATCGGGGATGTAAACGGTGATGCACAAACTGGAAGTTTAAAATCAATTGATGATAGAACGAATGGTTTACAAGTTGTAAATGTTGAAAACTCAACACTGAAAGCAGGAGCAGCACAAACGATTCGATTTGAGGTAGAAGATGCGGCTGACTTATTTGGTTACCAATTTACTTTAGAATTTGATTCAGACATGGTTCAGTTTGAAAATATTGTTGAAAACGATTTTGTAAAAATGAGCAATTTCGGATTTGCAATGGTTGATGAAGGAATCATTACAACGAGTTGGAATGCCAACCATGCACCAGAAGAATTATTCTTTGAATTGACTTTTCGCGCAACAAATGATATTGATTTAAAAGAAGTATTAAAGATCACTTCTGAATATACAACTGCTGAGGCTTTCAATGCGGAAGGAGAACTGAAAGATGTAGAATTGAGATTCAACGGAGAAGCGATTGCGCAAGACGCATTCAGTCTTTACCAAAACAAACCAAATCCATTTTCAAAAGGAACTTTGATTGGTTTTGAACTACCAGAAGCTTCTGAAGCAACGCTTTCAATTTTCGATATTTCTGGAAAATTGATTAAAACACAGACTGAAAATTATCCGAAAGGATACAACGAGATTTCAATTTCAAGAACTGATTTGAATGCGAAAGGGGTGTACTATTACCGCCTCGAAACTGCAGATAATTCTGCTACTCGCAAAATGATGTTATTGGATTAAGAATATAATTTATTGGAAAAATAACTTTTTGGTTTTTGAGAGGTGCTCCGTTTGGAGTGCCTCTTTTTTGCGTTGCGCCCTCTGCATCTTTGCGCCTTTGCGTTCGTACCTAAGTCGCTCACTCCAAAATCCGAGTACCATAAAAAATACTCGAACGTCCAGCAAAAGTCGTGTTTAATAAAGTGTATTCACCTTCCAATTTATCATTTTTTAAAACTCCATTGAAACGAAATTTCATGATGCCCATTTTGCCGGCTTCCTGTTCTGCTTTGAAAGAAAATTTATCACCATCAATCCCGATGTCGATAGGTTGTCCTTCATAAGCACCGACATCGCCATTGACAAATAAAAGAGGAGTCCGAGGACCTCGGGGAGTTTTAATTTGTAGTTTCCATTTGCCGTTCAATTTTTTATTTTCTTTTTCCACAAATTCCTTTGAATCTGTCTGATTAGAACGACAAGAAACTAAACTTGTGAAATGAATAGAGATGCCCAATAAAAAGAGAAATAGATATTTGAAATTCATCTTATTAACTTTAGTATTACTCAAAAAATAGCCTCCCTACTTAATTGAAATCGGGAAGTTATTTTTTAAGCATCCTTGATTTAGAATTATGCTTCTCCCTCCGCTTCATTCGCAAGTGCTTCTGCATTAATTCCCTCAATTTCTTTATCAATAAAATAAAGACTTTGTGGGCCTTTTCCGATGATTTTTATTCTATCTAAAATGGTTCGCATTTGATCTTCTTCTTCACGTTGCTCCATGACATACCACTGCAAAAACTCGAAGGTGGTATAGTCATCTTCTGCCTTGGCAAGCGAAACTAATTTATGGATTGACTTGGTTACCTTTTGCTCATGTGCATAGACTTCATCAAATAATTTTTGAACCGAAGTAAACTTAGAAGGTGGTTGTTTGATGGCAGGCGTCAATGGATGTCCACCCACTTCACTCAAATAATCAAAAATTTTCATCATGTGCATCTGTTCTTCTTCAGATTGACGACGCATAAATTGAGTGCAGCCTTTCAATCCTTCACTATCACACCAAGCAGACATCGATAAGTATAAAAAAGAAGCATATCCTTCCAATCCGATTTGCTCATTGAGCGCCTTTTCCATTTTTTTTGAAATCATGATAATTGATTTTGCAGGTAAAATATTTGACTGAGGGATCTTTTGAATCTTGCCTCAGTTCGATTAAGAAACGATATAAAGACAATTTTTGTTTAGGAGTTTTGAGACAGCTTTCTTCTTGCAATTACACCTCGCAGCCAGTTAGGAACAATAATAACCCCCATCAAAAGATATGAATAATAGGCAAACAATCGCCATATAAAACTTATCACTGGTGCGATACCTATCGGAACAAAATCAGTTAAAAAGTTGCCAAAAACATATTCTACAAAACCAGCACCCCCTGGAGTTGGGCTGAAAATGATGAGGATAAACATTGCCTTGAGCCGGGTATAAAGCAACGCTTGTGTCTCGAAGTCAAGCGAAATATCTACAAACGCAATAATCAAACAACTCAATAATATAAATCTACACGACCAAGCAATTGCAGTAAAAAGAAAGGCAGAAAAATGATAGCCGTAGCTTCTATTTTTCATGTCCTCAGAAGTTAGTACCATGTTACTTCCCAGTTCTATTGCTTTGCGTTGCCACCTTTTCAAAAAACCAAAACTTGTGATGCCACCGAGTAATCTTTTGATTTGTTTTGGGTTAACAAAAAGCCCATAAAAGAAAAGAGATCCATAGCTGAGCATGATACCGTAAAAAGTCCAAAAAGAAACGCCAATAGCGTTGAGTTCTGTTTTTCCAACCAAAGAAGGATGTATCACGTCATTTCCTAAAAAGAAAACAAAAATTGGAATAAATAGCACGAAGAAAAGCGAATCCAAAACAACGGAATAAATAACGATGGTTGCTGTTTTGGCTGCGGACAGTTTCTCTTGCGATAATACGAATAAGGCTACCGCTGAACCACCAACACTCGTTGGAGAAATTGAAGTACTAAATTCCCAAATAAAGATCAGCTCAATGGATTTTTTCCAACCAAATTCATAATCGGATAAGATGCGCAGACGATTAGCGTAAGCCAAATGGCGAATGACCAAAAAAACAAGCGAAGCTAAAACCCAAAATAAAGTATGAGAGGACCAATCGATTTTGGCAAATTCTGCTGGGTCAAATTGTTTCCAAAGTAAATAGGCAACCACTCCCAAGCCAATGAGGATTGGGATGATAATTCGCGAAAACTTGATGGACTCAAGTACTTCCTGTTCTGCCTGTTCTATTGAAGTTCGTTTACTCACTTTATTCTACAAATTTCCAACCTAATAAACCCTCTCTTATTTCTAAATCTATTTTTTGCCCCTTCACTGGTTCTTCAGTCAAATCGTTTAAGCGAATTTTTTCTAATTCACCCTCTTCAAAAACAAAGATGAAATAATCTCCTGTTGACCAATGTTTTTCAGAAATTTTCTTGGGAGGTCCAATCGTTTCAACTTCAAAAACCTCATAAGATTTTATTTCTGAATCGCCACTAAACCATCGGTTGGTAAGATTGGTGAGCAAAGGTGCAAAAAACAATGCCGACAAAAATATAAATACGAAAATTTTAAATTTTTCTGTCAAGTCTTTTTCTGCTTTGCCAACTATAAAACCTAATGCGGCGCCCAAGATTCCAAAAATTAACCATGCTCTTTTAAATAAACTTTCAGATTGAAATGTATTCCCAAATTTTGACAATTCAAAAGAGTATAGTACCAAAAGAATAAAAATTATTGCCAAAAGAATCCATGCGGTAATTCTTTGCTTCCAGTTGAGTTGATAGAACAATGGACGCGGGTCAAAACTTTCTGGCGACATTTTGGTTATGAATTAGGTTGATAATCGATGAAATATTAGTCAAAGGTTAATAATTTTAACCAAAGTGACTTGAAACATTCAAATTTCATGTAGATAATGCCACATTAAATACCGAAATTGCGGTTGCAATTTTCCCCCAAATTGTTGATTATTAATCTTTTAGATTCCCCCTCAATGTTTTTTTAGTGAAACGAAATTCACTAGTTCACGCTTTCTGAGAATATCACATATAATAATATTTTGTTTTCTCTGGAAAGGTTCTTTAAACGAATTATCGTTTCAAAGAATGAAAATTAGAATTCTATTATGCGCGTATGCATTATGGTCTTGGTGGTGTCTTTTATTGGCATGATGAATTGCTATGGTCAATTTGATCGCACTGCCAATGATGAAGTCAAACCCTACACCGGGGATTTTGGATATGGCGCCAACATGGGAGCATATCCACCTTGGAGAGATGAAAATCTCGCAAATATTGCTGCGGGTAACGATAGCCTTGATTTGTCTGGTTTTGGTATTAATGCTTTTCGCCCAGAGCTACCTGAGCTTTTTGTCGAATATTGGGGGTACGATATTAGAGTAGAGGCATTTGAGCATTACGATAAATTGGGGATGAAAGACCATGTGCTTTTTGTAGGACAACCTTCTCCTGAGCATAGAGATACCAATTACTATTGCGAGGATCAGCGCTCTAAGCTCTTTCTAAATATGTACACTCCTATCTGGGATAATGGCGAGAACGGGACGCCTTACAATGACACTAATTACTTTGCTCGATATGTGCATCTGCTCGCTGAAAATTACGGGGATCAGGTGAAGTTTTGGGAGGTTTGGAATGAGCCAGATTTAGACGTAGGTGGCAATGCGCCGCTAAGTCCCGATTGGCCGGGCAATTGGTGGACAAATGACCCACCACCTTGCGAAGTGCACATTTTTGCTCCGATACATCATTATGTAAGAATGCTCCGCATTACTTACGAAGTCGTGAAATCGGTAGATCCTGATGATTATATTGCCGTAGGAGGCTTGGGTAATCCGAGCTATTTAGATGCAATTTTGAGAAACACGGATAATCCAGTTGATGGCTCTATCACGGTAGAGTTTCCGCATAAAGGCGGAGCCTATTTTGACTGTATGAGTTTTCACAGTTATCCGCATCTTGACGGAAGTATGCAAGGTTGGGATGACAACACAATGGACTTTGTCTATTTTAGACACTCCGATAGAGCATTGGATGGGTTATTGACTCGAAGGCAAGACTTTGAAGATGTCTTGACCAAGTACGGATACGACGGCAACGATTTTCCAGCCAAAGAATGGATTCTTACTGAAAGTAATATTCCAAGAATCTCCTTTACTGAAGGCTTTATCGGCACAGCAATGTCTCAAAGAAATTTTTTAACCAAAGCTTTAGTCTCTCTTCAACAGCATGACGTTCGCCAGTTCCATGTCTATAGCTTAGCAGATGTCGAACCGCTTGACTCTGCCAATTACGAATTTGAAGTAATGGGATTGGTCAAGAATCTTACAGGAACAACTCCTCATGAATACGAATTAACAGCAACAGGCATTGCTTATGGTTCTTGTGCTACGGTTCTTAGTGGCTATAGATTTAATGATTCGCTGAGTCAACAACTTCACATTGAAGATTCAGATTCTATAAGAGGTTGTGCTTTTTCAAATGCAAATGAGGAGGTAATGTATGTGCTTTGGGCCAGAACATCGATCGATAGTTCTGAATATGCCTATCAACTTTACGATTTTGATGATTCTCTAAATATCGAAAGTTTGGAACGTTATCCTTGGCATTATTTGACTTCAAAAATGACGGATACGATTGCTACTTTGGATGTGCCTTTGACAGGTGAACCCATATTTTTGAAAGCAGTGTTTAAAGAAGAGATGCAAGATACTACGGTAAGAGACACAGTTAATTCGGTAGTGAATACGCTTGTCTTGGACAAGATCAAAGTTAACGTATATCCCAACCCAACTCAAGGTGATTTTACAACGACTTTTTATTTAAAAAAATCTGATAGAATAACCGCTTCTCTTTTTGATGTAAATGGTAAAATGGTAAGAGAAGTCATTAAAGAAAAGAACTTCAATAGTGGAGAAGTCTCATTTAATACCGAGATAGCAACATTGTCTGGTGGAATATATTATTTGAAAATAAGAGGCGAGAAACATCGTGCTACAGCACGAGTCGCAATTTATTAGAAAAATACGGGTGAAATACCCTTTATCGTATTTTCAAACCATTTCACAGGAGCTTGATTTTTATCACCTGTCTGCGTATCGCATTTGAAAAAGAGATAGTACAGTTGAATCGAGCAACCCAATCTGTTGACAAAAGCTTCCAATCTTGCTTGCCCTTTTTCGATATCCTTTTTTATTTTTAATAAAATCCAGATATGGTAGGCCTCGTCGTGGAATTCGATGATGTCCAGTAATTTTTCATCATCAATAACATTGTCCATGTATTGGCGTGCAAGCACGGCGTGGTGCTTTGTCCAATCTCTTGGAGAACCTTTATGTTCTTTACACTTAAAGGTATCGTGTGAGAAAGCAATCAAGCGAAGCTTCGCCCGATCTTCCATAGAAATATCTAACTTATCAATATTATCCAAAACCTCCCTTATGTGATAGATGACTTGCCCTTCAGGATGCCCAAATCTTGGCGTTCCCCAAAATAAACCAACTTGAAAGCAGGTGCATTCAAGTAGTTGAATCTCAAGCGGAGTTTCTGGTTTTAGAAAATCGAAAATAGCAGTGTTGTTCCCTTGTTCTATTTTTGATAAACTGAACCCCCCGTTTGTCCCTCGTTGAGAAGACGTATTCAGCATTAAGTAATTTTGGTTAAGGCTTGGTTTATTACTGTGAGACAAAGGTAAAGGATAATGGACTTTAATTCAACTACCCAGAATGTAAAGATTTGTCATTTTTTTGTCTCCGAATAATAAAGGCAATTAACAATAAGACTAAGAGAATTCCCAAAAGATACATAGAATTACTTTTAATAAATGGACTTCCTTCTGCCATTTCAATTGCATTCATATTTCCGATAGGAACAAAACCTGCCCAAAAGTGAGGGTGCGTATTTCGTTCTTTTTGGGTTTGTATAAAATTGGTTTTTGCGCTTTGTAGGGCTTCATCCTTAGGCATTCCTTTTCTAAGGTTGGCATAAAATTGAGTCATCAATTTTGCAGAGAACCGATCATTGATTTGCCAAAGTGTCGTGATGATACTTTTTGCACCAGCATAAGAAAAACCTCTCGCCAGACTCACAATCCCTTCTCCCGATTTGAAAGTTCCGATACCAGATTGACAAGAACTTAATACAACCATTTCGGCATTTAAAGAGAGATTGTATAAGTCTTTTAGATAAAGCAAATTGTTCGTTTTTCCTTCTTTTTTAGAAAAGGCTAAAAATGAATTTCCTTCTAATTTTTCATCGGCAAAGCTGTGCATCGCCAAATGTAATGTACCATATTGACCTGCATTTTTTTGAAAAGAGGCAACGTCAGCTTCTTCAGACAAGTACAAATATCCTCCGCAACTTTCTGCGATATTGACGGCTTCTTCTTGGCTATGTTTTAAGTCTCTTATTGGTAGTTTTCGACTTCCAAATCTTACTGAGTAATCTTCTGAATAAGAAGGGGCAAAGACACCTAAAAGCCTTTCTGCTTTTGATCTATGAGGGCGATTCCATTCTTTGAGTAAAGTCGCTGAATACGAATAACTCAATTGATGTGTTGTCCCAAAGTATTGGTGGCTTTTAAACTTTCCAAAATCTTTTTTCTTTGGCAAATCACTTAACAAAGCATCAAAAGAAAGATTGCTCAAATCTCCAGAAGGAACAATGATTAATCGTTTGCTTAAATCATTTTCGATTGGTTTGATCAAGTACTTGTAAAGAAGGTATCCATTTTCTACAAAATTCAAGTTTTGTCCTTTCTTATCTAAAGGGTCAAAATTGGCAATGCTATTTTGAAATTTTTCGACCCAATTATTAAAATCATCGCTTTTTTCAACTTTGAAAACTTTGAATTTTTCTTTTGAAAGTAAAAAGACAAAGACAGATTTTTTACCAACAAAAAACTCTAATAAAGAAGTGTTAGGCGGTAATAAAACATCTTTGATAAAGTCGTAAGAAACAGTTTTGGAAGAATATTTAAGATCGAAATACTCAGGATAATATTTTTCATAAATACCCAATACTTCGTAATACTTTTCTTTTTGTTCAAAAATAGATTGGCGGGTAGCATCTATCTTTTTTGAATTAGTTGTCTTTTCTTGGTCTAATTCGATAAGCTCGCTTTCAAGGTCACTAATTTTTATTTTTATATCACTTTCTTTCTTTAAAAGCGAATCAGGAATGCCTGCAAAAGCAACCGCTTTTCCTCTGATAACTGATTCCATCAAAAAAGCATTTTGGCTTTTTTCAGCGATTTCTAAAGCTCTTTTTAAGTGGTTTTCGTTTTTTTCCAATTCATAAAGAATGTAGTTTGCTTCTATTGCTCCCTCAAAAGCACCATAGTTTTCTCGTATTAAAATCTCTTTTGAAATATCTTCTCTAAAACCTGATTTTACATGGAATAAAAAGTCAATCGCTAACTCATTATATTCTTTTGCTTTTCGCAATAGCGATGGATCATTTTTCGATTTGTACATTTTGAGATAATCTTCAGCATATCGAATAAGTGTCTCAATTGCCGATGACGGAAATTTTACTTCATCAAAACTATTTCTATTCAATTCTTTAAAACCTAATAGCTCGAAGGCTTTGCGATAAGCTTCAAAGCCTTCCTTTGTTTTTCCAGTTTCAAAACAAATACTTCCTACCCACTTGAATGAAGACGCTTGATAGGGCACTTCCGTTGCTCTATTATTTTTCTTGAAAATTTTTATTGACTTTGAAAAGTGATGAATTGCTTTGTCATACTTTTTTGCGATTGCGTAACTTTCTGCCAAGTTTCCATGAAATCCAGCTAAAATATGGTGATAGCGCTTATCCGATTTTTCGATAATCCCAATTGCTTTTTTGTAGTTTAAAAAAGCACCTTCGGAGTTGCCAAAATCGTCTTCACAATTGGCGATATTGTTAAGAATCATTGCCTGCCAAATCTTCGAACTCTTCTTCAAAGTCAGTTGAGTGGAAAGCGCCTTTTTGTAATTGCTAATTGATTTTTGAAATTTACCTCTTCTACGATAAATTATGCCTAAACTATTGTAAACTTTAGAAAGGTTTTTACCACAATTTTCAGTTGGGCAGTTAACGAGCATTCGCTCAGATTCCTCGTATAAAGTAGTGGCAATGTCATAGTCGCCCAATCGACGCAAAGCATCTGATTTGACCAAATAAGCATTCGATAAAATCGCCGAAATTGAATTTGTAAATTCTTCTTTCTGTAACTTTGAAATAGGTTCTTCGAGTAGTTCTATACAACCGATAAAATCTCCTTTTCTGCTTATGCTGAAAGCAGAATCAATTATATTTTTTATTGTAGTCGTATCTTGAAAATAAGTAGTTCTGGCAGAGGCAGAAATAGTAAAAAATATAATTATATAAATTAGTTGGCATCTCTTTGACACGGGGTTCGTAGTTTTGTTGTCTTCGTTTGTTTATTTGGAACCCCAAAAAACAACATTTAAATACTTTTTTAATAGAATACTACTAAATTTAACGCTTCCTTATTTTCTTTTAGAAATGAATGACAAAATAATTACACTTTTGGTTTTTTGTTTTTTGCTGTTGTCGCCCAGCTATGGACAAAAGCTCGATAGTAGTTATTTTGAAGAGCCTATTGCTGCTAATAAAATTGATAGATCTAAGTGGGAATCCATCGTAAAAGGCATTGATTACACTGAAACATTTAAACAAAAAGAAGAGGAAAAACCTGAAAAAAATAGAGGTTCTGCGAATTGGAATTTTGACTTGATAGGGGGGATTATTAAGTTCCTAATTATAGCTTTAGGAATCGGTTTGATTGTTTTCATTTTAGTAAAAGTCCTCTCGACGAATAGTATTTTTGCAAAAAAAGATAAAAATATTTCGAGCAAAGCTGCTATTTATGATTTGGAAGAAATCGAAGAAAATCTGATGGAAACGGAATTAGATGGATCGATTCAAAAAGCTATTGATGATGGAAATTATGCCCTTGCTATTCGACTTTATTACCTTTCGATTATTAGAGAATTATCATTGGCTAAAGCGTTGGATTGGAAAAAAGAAAAAACCAATTTTCAATATTTAAGAGAATTGAACAATCATCCGCTCAAAGATTCTTTTAAAAATGCAACCAATGTTTTTGAACGAATTTGGTACGGCGAGGAAGAACTTCCTGCGAATCGTTTTAGAGCAATTGTTCCTGAATTTGAGCAATTGTTGGAGGCGTCGAGGAAAAGTATTTGAATGTGAAATTAAGTTCTCTGCTTATCCGTCCTCGACTTCGCTCGAACTACGATTTTCCTAAAATATCATTTCATCAAACCCTAAAACTGTTTCAAATCTTTTCTTTTTAAAATAAGAAATCAACTCGTCCTTTTTGTCAAACGGATTGGTCGCCATCACAAAATCACCTCCCCATGCGCCAAGTGATTTTATCTCTCCTTCAAAATTTTTAAAAAACAAATCTTTTGCTCGTGGTTGTTTGATAGTTGAACTGACTATTTGCTCGTGTTCTCGAATGACATAATTCAAATCAAAAATGGAAGGATTGTTCAAAAACTCGTGAGTCAGATTGGAAATTTCAGGCAAAAGAGATTCAATATTTTTAGAAACCTTTCGATATTGCTGAATGCCCTCACGGCTATTTTGCTTTTGATTGAGATGAATAAAAAATAATCTATCAGCAAAAGCAGGTTGGTAAGTGCAAGCTTTCCAGGTTGGTTTTTGATTTTCAATTTTGTACAAAATAGCGGAATCAATGCCTGCACAAGCAAGGTCATAACCACTACCACCAAAAGTCAATTTTAATAATTCAAAAGCATCGACTTGCGCCCAATCAGAAAGGCAATGCAGTAAAGTTGACGAACTACCCAAACCCCAATTGCGAGGGAATTCAAGTTGCATTTCTACGGCAAGACCAGTTTTGTTTTTAAGAAAATTAGGGTTTAGTTTTCGAACAGCTTTGAGTATTTTTTGTAGGTAAGACAACGCCTCATTCGGCTCTTTTTCGTGGGTTTCAAAGTTTGAAATTTTAAAGTTACCACTCAACCACAACGCACCATCTTCATTAAAACTTTTCCAACTCAAAACATCTTTTTGAGTTGTTGTAGCCACCTTCAAAGACTGCCCTCGCTTGGTTGGAACGGCTAATGCCTCCGCCCCATCGAGTACAAAATACTCTCCAGTGAGCAATAATTTTCCATGTCCGTAAAATGATTGGTTGGTCAAAGGTTAGATGTTTGAAACTTTAGATATTTGGACTTTTGGATTGTTTCTAAAAGTCTAAACATCCAAAAATCGAATGTCTATAAATTCTTTCTGATAATTGCTTCTGCGTCCGCCAAAGCCACATCCAATTTGTCGTTCAATAATTTCATGTCAAATCGTTCGGAGAAGGTTAGTTCTCGACTGGCTTTTGCAATGCGTTTCTTTAGACTTTCGGGTGTTTCTGTGTTGCGACCTTTTAGCCTTTCAAACAAAACTTTTTCTGATGGTGGATTTACAAAAATAGCTAACGCGCGACTGCCATAAACCCTTTTTATATCCAACGCTCCTTGCACATCAATATCAAAAACGACTTTTTTGCCACTGTCCAACAATCGTTGGATTTCAGATTTTAAAGTGCCGTAAAATTGATCTTCGTAAACTTCTTCCCACTCTACAAAAGCGTCTTCTTTTATTAATTTTTTAAAATCATCAACTGACTTAAAATAATAATCTACGCCATCTTTTTCATGAGAACGCCCCTTGCGAGTTGTTGCCGAAACAGAAAAATCCAATTCATTAAAAGTCTTGAGCAGGTGCTTGACAATAGTCGTTTTGCCAGCACCAGACGGTGCCGTAAAAATGAACAAATCGACTTGTGAAGCTTTTGGTGGATTAAACCACGTTTGCAACTTGCTCTTTAATTTTCTCCAGATCATCTTTCATTTTTACAACGAGCCTTTGCAAACCGGAGGAGTATGCCTTTGCCCCTAATGTGTTGATTTCTCTTCCCATCTCTTGACCAATAAAACTCAATTTTCTACCTTTTTGAATATTTTTGGTGTCCGCCAATTGTTCCAAAAAGTATTCGCAGTGTTGAGCCAAACGGCTTTTTTCTTCAGAGATGTCAATCTTTTCGATATAAAAAATCATTTCTTGTTCGAAGCGATTTTTATCAATGTTCTCGCTTCCCAAGTATTCTGCTAAATTTTGATTTAAGCGTTCACGCATCTTCTCAATTCGCTCTGCCTCAAAAGGTGGTACTTCGCTCAAACTTTGAATGATGGAGTTTACGCGTTCTTTCAAATCATCCTCAGTAACCTGCCCTTCGTCCATTCGAAAATCACTTATTTTTTGAAGTGCTTCTTTTATGGTTGTAACGACCACCTTCCATTCTTCAGGATCTAATTCATTTCCAGAAGGTCCCACTACATTTGGGATTCGCATGATAGAAGTGATGTAATCCGTTTGCTCAATGCCCAATTCTTCAGACATTTCCTTCAATTCTCTGTAATAAGCTTTGAAAAGATTTTTATTAATAGAAAAATCTGCTTCTCCTTTTGCAGAGTCGGTTTCTATCAACAAATCAATCTTACCCCGATGCATTTTGTTGGCAATGATTCGTTTCAATTCCCCTTCTTTCTCTTTGTAAGTAGCTGGAACTCGAAAGCGAGTATCCATAAATTTACTATTCAAAGAGCGGATTTCTACACTTATGGTTTTGTCTTTGTAAGTGCCTGAAGCCCTTCCATAACCTGTCATTGATTGTAGCATTCGTAATTGTGCTTTTAATGAACGCCAAAGATAATTATAATAATTACTTTACTTCTAACAGATTGCTTATTGAGACTTTTTATAAAAAAAACAACCTTATAGTTGATTGATTATCAATCTATTATAAAACAAAAATTGGTAACTCTAAAAAAAAAATTGTTTTTCTCAAGAGAATGTGCATACCTTTGACCAAACAATTTGAAAATGAATTTTAATCAATTACATCATCATCATTCACATAAACTAACCACAGGTGAGTGAATGATGCTATTGTAGTTTCAAAATAAATTAAAGCCCATCTGAGTTAATCGGATGGGCTTTTTTCTTTTCCAAGTTCACGTTTACTCAGATGATTTTTTTAATCTTTTATAAAATCATGAGTAAATTAACTATTGCTATTCAAAAATCGGGACGACTAAAAGACGACTCTATGTCATTGCTGAAGAGTTGCGGTATTGCTGTCCAAAACGGAAAAAATCAGCTTAAAACTTCTGCTCGAAATTTCCCTCTCGAAATCTTTTACCTACGTAACTCAGACATTCCTCAATATGTAAGTGACGGGGTGGCCGATATCGCTATCATAGGAGAGAACACGGTAATCGAAAAAGGGAAAAATATTGAGACCGTAGGGCGTTTAGGTTTTTCGAAATGTCGCGTTTCACTTGCGGTTCCCAAAAACGTGAATTACACTGGGCTAAGTTTTTTTAATGGTAAAAAAATAGCCACTTCTTATCCTAATACTACCCAATCATTTTTCAAAGAAAAGGGAATTGAAGCACAGATTCACCTCATTGCAGGTTCGGTAGAAATCGCACCAAATATTGGTTTGGCAGATGGTATCTGCGATATCGTAAGCACAGGAAGTACACTTTTTCAAAATGGTTTGAAGGAGGTAGAAGTTATGTTAAAATCTGAGGCTGTTTTAGTAAAAGCGCCAAAACTCCTACCAGACAAAGATGAAATTTTGAATAAACTTCTTTTTCGGATTCAATCGGTTTTGGAGGCAGGTTCTCACAAATATATTTTGATGAATGTACCCAATGAGAAAATCGAAGCGGTCACCAAATTACTTCCAGTCCTAAAAAGCCCAACCATATTGCCTTTAGCCATTGAGGGGTGGAGTTCATTGCACTCGGTCATTAGCAAAAAGAATTATTGGGAAGTTATTGACCAACTCAAATCTGCCGGAGCTGAAGGCATTTTAGTATCACCTATTGAAACCATGATTCGATGATAAAAATTTATAAAACGACAACTCGTAAAGATTGGCCAGATCTTGTTAAGCGCCCTGTCTTAGAGACAAAAGACCTAAACAACTTGATTGTTGATATTTTTAAAAAAATAAAAGAAGAGGGAGATGAAGCAATCCGATTTTTTACTAAAAAATTTGATAATGTTCAATTGCAAGAATTAGAAATAAGCGAAGAGGAGTGGCAAACTGGCATTGCTAAAGTGCCTACAAATTTGAAGGAAGCCATTCAATTAGCCAATCAAAATATTGCTCGATTTCATTCTGCTCAAGCAGTAAAACCAAAAATCATCACGACCACTCCAGGGGTAGAATGTTGGCAAGAGAGTAGGCCCATTGAGCGGATTGGTATCTATATCCCTGGAGGCACTGCGCCATTATTTTCAACAGTTTTGATGTTGGCAACCCCTGCAAAAATTGCTGGTTGTCAGGAGGTGATACTTTGTACTCCACCCGATGAAAATGGGCAAATTAATCCAGCTATTTTGTATGCGGCAAGGTTGACGGGTATTACCAGAATATTCAAGATAGGAGGAGCACAAGCTATTGCAGCCTTGAGCATTGGTACGCTTTCCGTTCCTAAAGTTTACAAAATTTTTGGACCTGGAAACCAGTATGTCACTAGTGCAAAAACTCATGCACAGCAACTTGGTATCGGTATTGATATGCCTGCGGGCCCTTCAGAATTATTGGTCTTAGCGGACGAAACTGCCAATCCAGCCTTTGTCGCCTCGGACTTGCTTTCTCAGGCTGAACATGGCACTGATAGTCAGGTTATATGCGTGTCAAACAAAATTGAAATTTTACAAAAAATAAAAACAGAAATTGAAAAGCAACTCCCTTTATTGCCGCGAAAAAAAATAGCACAAACTGCACTTTCTTTTTCAAAGTTGGTGCTCATCCAATCAAAAGAAGAAAGTATAGAATTTATCAATGAATATGCCCCAGAACATTTCATTCTTTGTGCAAAAGATGAGGATTTTTATTTAAAAAATTTAAAAAATGCTGGCTCGGTATTTATTGGAAATTACACTCCAGAAAGTGCTGGTGATTACGCCTCTGGCACCAATCACACATTGCCAACCAATCAGTTTGCAAAAAATTATAGCGGAGTCAATTTAGATGCTTTTGTCAAAAAAATAACTTTCCAAAAAATAACTCAATCAGGTTTGAAAAACATTGGAAATGCAATCGAATTGATGGCAGCGGCAGAAGGCTTACAAGCGCACAAAAACGCAGTTTCAATTAGATTAAAAAACAACTCATGAATTTAAAAAGATTAGTACGTCCTTCTGTTCAAAACCTAATGCCTTATGCCTCTGCACGAGACGAATTTATGGGTGAGGTTTCTGTTTATTTGGACGCCAATGAAAACCCATACGGGAAATACAATCGCTACCCAGATCCTTATCAAAAAAAATTGAAAATTGCTATTTCTGAAATCAAGAACATAGCAACGGATAATATATTTTTGAGTAATGGAAGCGATGGCATTATTGATTTATTAATTCGCGGATTTTGTGAACCAAAATCAGACAATATTATTATTACACCGCCAACTTTTGGTATGTTTCGCGTTGCAGCAAACATCAATGAAGTCGCAACGAAAAAAGTGCCTCTAAACAAAGACTTTAGTCTCGATGCAAATGCGGTGATAGATAGCGTAGATGAACAAACCAAGATCATTTTCTTATGCTCTCCCAACAATCCGACAGGGAATGAAATCAAATCAGATAAAATTTTTAACATTCTAAATGCAGTCAGCTGCCTCGTGGTAGTCGATGAGGCCTACAAAGATTTTTCTTCGAGTCCGTCATGGTCAAGTCAGATTGAAAAACATCCTAACTTAATTGTTATGCAGACTTTTTCCAAAGCATGGGGACTGGCTTCTATTCGATTGGGAATGTGTTATGCTAATCAATTTGTTGTCGAAATTTTGAATAAAATAAAATTGCCGTACAATATTAACTTGCTGACACAAGAGGTGGCCTTGGAGGCAATTTCTTCTGGAATTATTCCTAATTTGGAACAAATAAATATAGAAAAACAAAAATTAAACACTTCACTTTCTGACTTAGATTTTGTTGAAAAAATATTTCCTTCAAAAGCTAATTTCTTTTTAGTAAGATTTCAAAACGCAGATCTGATTTATAAATATTTGTGTGAGAAATGTATCGTTGTTCGCAACCGAAGCAAAGAATTGCATTGCGAAAATTGCCTTCGTATCACAGTAGGCACACCCGAAGAAAATCAATTCTTAATCAATGCACTCAAAGATTTTACAAAATGAAAAAAGTTCTTTTTATAGACCGAGACGGAACACTTATTATTGAACCGCCTGAAGATTATCAAGTTGATAGTTTAGAAAAATTGGAATTTTATCCAGGCGTTTTTCGATACCTTTCACTGATTGCCGAAACACTCGATTATGAGCTCGTAATGGTTACGAATCAAGATGGAATGGGAACCGATTCTTTTCCAGAGGAAACGTTTTGGCCAGCTCAAAACAAAATGCTCTTAGCACTAAAAAATGAAGGAATTGAGTTTGCAGAAATTTTAATAGATAAAACTTTCGAACACGAAAATGCTCCTACTCGAAAGCCAAGGATAGGGCTACTGACTGCTTATTTTTCGGAGGAGTATGATTTAAAAAATTCCTTTGTTATCGGTGATAGAATGAGTGATATGCAACTCGCAAAAAATCTTGGTGCAAAAGGAATTTTTATTGGCGAAAAGGAAGGGCGCGTGTCAGAGGGAATAACCCTTCAAACTACTTCGTGGAAAACGATTTATGAATATTTAAAATTTGGTTTGCGGCGGGTCGAAGTTTCAAGAAAAACAAAAGAAACGGATATAGAAATCAAACTAAATATTGATGGTACTGGACAATCAAAAATAGATACAGGTATCGGATTTTTTGACCATATGCTTGATCAAATTTCAAGACATGGACAGATTGATTTGGAGCTCACGACTAAAGGAGACTTGGAAGTAGATGAGCATCATACCATCGAGGATACTGCGATTACACTCGGCGAAGCATTTGCAAAAGCCATCGGTAACAAAAAAGGTTTGGAACGATATGGTTTTTGTCTGCCGATGGATGACTGTCTGGCTCAGGTTGCTATTGATTTTGGTGGCAGAAATTGGCTGGTATGGGAAGCTGAATTCAACAGAGAAATGATTGGCAAAATGCCGACGGAAATGTTCTTTCATTTCTTCAACAGTTTTTCGGATAGCGCCAAATGCAATCTTAACATAAAAGCAGAAGGGACTAATGAGCATCATAAAATCGAATCAATTTTTAAAGCCTTCGCTAAAGCGATTCGAATGGCAGTTCGACGTGATTTGAATCAGATGTATTTACCATCTACAAAAGGGGTACTGTAATGAAAATAGCAATAATTGATTATGGAGCAGGTAATATTAAATCTGTACAATTTGCTCTTGAGCGACTTGGTTATGAGGGTGTTTGCACGAGTAATCCAAATGAAATTCGGAGTGCAGACAAAGTCATTTTCCCTGGTGTTGGTGCAGCAAACAGTGCAATGAACGAACTCCAAAAATCAGGTTTAAACGAGTTGATTCCTTCACTCAAACAACCTGTTATGGGTATCTGCTTGGGGATGCAGCTAATGTGTACTTCTTCCGAAGAAAACGATACCGCTTGTCTTGGAATTTTTCCAATGAAGGTTCAAAAATTTAATCATGATTTAAAAATACCTCATATAGGTTGGAATCAAATCGATGATTTTGGGTCATCACTCTTCAATCAAATTTTACCAAGTGGTTATGTATATTTTGTGCATTCCTATTACGTGCCGTTATCTCAATTCACAACAAGTACAGCAACCTATTCCTTCAAGTTTTCAGCGACAATTCAAAAGAATAATTTTTTTGGATGCCAATTTCATCCAGAAAAAAGCAGTGACGTTGGAATGCAAATTTTAAACAATTTTTTAAAATTATAAATATGAGAATCATACCTGCGATTGATATCATCAATGGTAAATGTGTGCGACTATCACAAGGTGATTATTCTACACAAAAAGTATATAATGATAGCCCATTAGATATGGCAAAAAGGTTCGAAGCACATGGCGTGAAATATCTACACGTTGTTGATTTGGATGGAGCAGTAGCACAGAAAATTATCAACTGGAAATCATTGGAAGCAATTTGTTTGAAAACGAGCCTTGTTGTGGATTTTGGAGGTGGTGTCAAGACTAACGAAGCGATCCAAACTGCTTTTGACTGTGGTGCAAATCAAGTCACTTGTGGTAGTATTGCGATCAAGGATTCTGCCTTATTTTTGACATGGCTCAAAAAATATGGTTCGCAAAAAATCATTCTTGGAGCAGACACCAAAAAACAAAAAATAGCAGTGAATGGTTGGGAAGAAACTACTGAAGTTGATTTGTTTTATTTTTTAAAAAAATACATTTCAGAAGGTGTTGAAAATGTTATTTGTACAGATATAGAAAAGGACGGAATGCTATCAGGTAGCTCAGGAAATTTGTATGAAGAAATAATACAAAAATTTCCAACAATAAAATTAATAGCCAGTGGAGGTGTTGATGGAATAGATGATTTGAAACAATTGAAAAAAATTGGTCTGGAAGGGGCTATAATTGGAAAAGCCATTTATGAGAACAGAATACCTTTGGTCGAACTTGAGAAATTTATCATCAATAACTAAGAAAAGCTATGCTCACAAAAAGAATTATTCCGTGCCTGGATATTAAAGATGGCAGAACAGTCAAAGGGGTTAATTTTGTCGGTCTGCGTGATGCAGGTGACCCCGTACTTTTGGCAGAAAAATACTCGGAAGGCGGTGCAGATGAGTTAGTTTTTTTGGACATCAGTGCTAGTGCAGATAAACGAAAAACGCTAATTGATCTGGTAGAAAATGTAGCTCGAAAAACAAACATTCCATTTACGGTCGGTGGTGGCATTAGAACCGTAAAAGATGTCTATCAAGTATTAAGAGCAGGAGCTGATAAAATTTCGATCAACTCTGCTGCTGTCAAAAATCCAAAAATTATCAACGAATTGAGCAATGTATTTGGCAACCAATGCATCACCGTAGCAATTGATGCAAAACCAATTAATGGAGATTGGAAGGTTCATTTGGTTGGCGGACGTATTGCCACAGCAATAGATCTCTTTGAATGGTCAAAAGAAGTCGAAGACCGAGGAGCTGGTGAAATTCTTTTTACTTCTATGAAAAATGATGGTACAAAAAATGGATTCGCAATCGACGCTTTAAAAAGGGTAAGTGAAATTGTTCAGATCCCTGTTATCGCTTCAGGAGGTGCAGGGAGTACAGAAGACTTTATTGATGTTTTTCACAAAACAGAAGTAAGCGCCGCATTGGCTGCAAGCGTTTTTCATTATGAAGAAATAAAAATTCTTGATCTCAAGAACATTTTAAAAAACAACAAAATAGAAGTTCGAATATGAATTTAAAATACAATAATGAAGGGCTAATACCTGCAATAATTCAAGATGGATCGACAGACAAAGTGCTCATGCTTGGCTATATGAATGAGGAAGCTTTTGCAAAAACACAAAAAGAACGTCGCGTCTGCTTTTATAGTAGAAGCAAACAGCGGCTATGGACAAAAGGCGAAACAAGTGGCAACTTTTTAGAGGTCATTTCTATCAAAAATGACTGTGACGAAGATACTTTATTGATAAAAGTAAAACCAGAAGGACCAACTTGCCACACGGGCAGCGATACTTGTTGGGCCGAAGACAATAAAACTGACTATGGATTGCTCTCTAAATTGGAAGCAATCATCCAACAAAGAAAAACATCAACGAATAAACAATCTTATGTTTCTGAATTATTCAAAAAGGGAATAAATAAAATTGCCCAAAAAGTAGGTGAAGAAGCAATCGAATTGGTCATTGAAGCAAAAGATGATGACGAGGGTTTATTTTTAAATGAGGCGGCAGATTTGATTTTCCACTATTTAATTTTGCTGAATGCTAAGGGTTATTCTTTGCAAGATGTAGTTCAAATTTTAGAAAAACGGAGGAAATAGTTTCTTTGAACTTAGAAGCACATTCAACTATTTAAGTAGGAAAAGCCTCTTTGGATACATAATCATCAAATTTGTAATACTTATTTTAGAATAATCTCTAATATTGCCAGCACAAAATAACAACAATGGAAAAATTTATCATTTTAATTTCACTAATTTTCTTTTTATCGATTAATGCTTTTGCACAAACTTCTTTTGGATTTCGGACGGGGCTTAATTTCAATACGCTTCTTGGTGAGTTAGAAGAAGGGGAGGCCTTTGAGATCAATAATGGTTTTCACATCGGTTTTGCATTCAATCGCCAGTTTACGGACATCTGGGGAGCAAGGGCAGAATTGGTTTACATAAAAAAAGGTTTTAATGATATTTACAATGGTTCTTCTTCTGTCGTTTTCCGAGATCGAAATGATAGGAGAATTACCCACTCTGGTATAGCTGACATAAAGATTGTTACTGCCAATACCTACTTAAACGTACCTATATCCGCTTATGGTCGTGTGACAAATTGGTTGGAAGTGTCTCTTGGTGTTGCTCCTGGTTTTTTGATAGCATCAAGAGCCAAAGGCGATCTTCTTTTTAATTCTGATGCGCTTAATGAGCGAGTTGAAGTAATTTTGGAACATGATTATTATCGAGATGAAGCTGGTGAAATTTCGGATAGAGCAGAAGGTATTGTCACGGTAAAAGAACTAGCTACTGCCAAAGATTTGACAATTCCATCGGCACTTGGAGCGTATTATTTTCAAGAAGAAAAAAATGCCAACCTTTACAAGATTTTTAATTTAGAAGCAGTATTTGGTCTTTCAGTTTTTATAAACCAAGGCCTTTACATTGGAGGACGAGTAAATTATGGTTTGTTGGATGTAACTAATAAAGAAGCAGACTTTTCTTTTGAAGATACGACAACGCTAAGAGACGATAAAGATAAAACTTTGATTTTTCAAACTTCTGTTGGGTTCAATTTTTAGGGTACACCTGTAAATCCTGATTCTGACAAAATAAATGAACGGCTTGCCTTGAGCGACTTAGTGAAACGCGGATCAGCCACGGCAGACACGTGACACGGATAAACGCTGATTTCCGCAGATTTTTTTCTTGCGAAAAAGAGCGATTCAGGGAACACGGATTTAAAACGGATTGAAAATCCTTAATCTCAAGTCAATCTTAGATGTTTGGAATTAACTTCGATTTAATCCTGTAAATTCTGATTCTGACAAAATAAATGAGCGGCTTAAAAATAAAAAATGGCTTTAGCTGAACACTTTGATATGTTCAACTAAAGCTATTTTTATTTAAAGGTCTTACTTCTTTCTTCCGAGCAATGTCCTTTTAACTAAGACTATGATTTTTTCCTGTTTTCTAAATATTTCAAACAAAAAAAAGATAGAATAGATACCTGAATATGGATTGGGTTCCCTATTTTTAGGAAAAATTCTATTAATGAGAGGGCTTATCAACGAGGCATTCCGGCAATATTATAAATTGCGGATGGGTCGAATTGACCACTTCCGCAGACATCCGCACCCTGTGCAGGCCGCTCTTTTTGAAAAGTTTTTATTAGCAGGTCGCTCGACCGAATGGGGAAAAACTTACGATTACAAATCCATCAAAACTCCTCAAGATTATAGAGAAAGGGTTCCGGTTCAACAGTACGAGGCATTTAGTCCGCTTATACGTCGCGTCATTATGGGTGAAAGAGATGTGCTGTGGCCAGGCAAAACTCAATGGTTTTCCAAGTCATCGGGTACAACAGATGATAATAGTAAATACATTCCGATTACCTATGATAATTTACGTTACTGCCATATCCGCAGTTGTTGGGACTCCATGACTTTGCTCTATGATCAGCGACCAGATATGCGACTTTTTGCTGCTAAAATCGCGCTGATGGGCGGTTCGCTGAATCCTTGGCCTGATAATCCAAAAGCGACAACGGGTGATATTTCGGCGATTATGATGCATCATTTGCCAGGTGTCAGTCGCCCCAACTTTGCACCTGACATGGAAACCGCACTCATGTCCAATCTCGAAGCAAAAATCGAACGAATGTCCGATATTCTACCCAAAGAAGATGTCGCGATGATTGGCGGCGTTCCAACGTGGGTAGTCGTATTATTTAGAAGAATATTAGAAAAAACGGGCAAAGATAACATGCTTGAGGTGTGGCCGAACTTCCAAGCCTACATGCACGGTGGTGTGAGTTTTAAACCCTACATCGAGCAATTTAAAGACTTTATTCCTTCCGACGATTTTAGTTATCAAGAGATTTATAATGCATCTGAGGGTTACTTCGGCGCACAAGATGATTTCTCTGATGAGGGTATGCTGCTCTTCCTTGACAATGGTATTTATTACGAATTCTTACCTACAGATCAATGGAATTTAGAAAACCCAAAAGCGATTGGTTTAGAAGAAGTGGAATTGGGGGTTAATTACGCGATTGTTATCACCACCAATTCTGGCCTTTGGAGATACTTGCCGGGCGATACCGTTATGTTTACGTCCAATACACCTTACCGTATCAAAGTAACGGGACGTACCAAACATTTTGTCAACGCATTCGGTGAGGAGGTTATGGTTGAAAACACCGACATGGCACTCGCCAAAACCTGTATGCAAACTGGAACTATTGTGAATGAATACACTGTCGCTCCTGTCTATTTTCAAGGTGGAAACAAAGGTGGTCATCAATGGCTCATCGAGTTCGAACGCGCTCCTGCTGATATGCGCTTGTTCAATGAATTACTCGACCAAAATCTCCAAGAAATCAACTCTGACTACGAAGCAAAACGGACGAACAACATGGCACTTGAGCAGCTCCAACTCAACGTCCTTCCCAAAAATACTTTTATGAATTGGATGAAATCAAAAGGAAAATATGGAGGGCAAAATAAAATTCCTCGACTGGCGAATCATCGAGAAATTATTGATGAGATTTTGTTGTTTGTGGGGGAGCAAGCGTAGTGCAAGATTTTGTTCGTGATCAGCGAACAACACGAGCAAGTTCGTTAATTAATTGGTTAACCATTCCTAACTTAAGTAGCTTAAGTTAAATAATCGTCATTTCTGGCAGAGCAGATTTTTTGGTAATCAAGGCAAAAAATCTTTGCATAGCCGCGCTATGGAAATATTTTTTAACACAGGGTAGCGAAAAATTTGTTTGTCAAAAATGTGTCGATTATTTGAGTTAGGCTACTTAATTCTGTCCAAGCACTTACTTAATTCCTGGGTTAATTTTTGGAATGTAGAAAAATACAACACCTTCCCATTTTGTGCGTTAACAATATTGGTTAAAAGCAATACTTTTTTTTTCGCTATTTTTTCGTTAAAAAATAGAACCGTCCGCCGCGGCGGATGCTTAGATTTTTTGCCTCAATTAGCAAAAAAATAAGCATTCGTTGCGCTACAAACTATTTCAGATTAAAGTCTAATACAAGAATGATTAATTGCAGATATTTTACATTTCTACTTCTATTTTTTGTTTCTCTTTTTTCGTTAGAAGCGCAAGTGACCGAGATGGAGGTTCGTATCCAAGAGATTTTTCTTAAAGGTACGCAAGCGAATTTGATGGGTGAATTTGATAAGGCAGAAGAGTTTTTTAAGAGCGTTTTGACTAAAGACCCTAAAAATGGGATGTCTGCTTTTGAGTTGTCGCGTGCGCTCGAAAAGCAAGACAAAAACGATGAGGCCATCAAATATGCCAAAAGAGCCATTGAAATTGATGAAAACAATAAATGGTTCAAGCTCTTTCTGGCCGACCTTTATCAGAAAACAGAAGACAATCGTGCAGGCGCAAATGTTTACCAACAATTGGTAGCCGAATACCCACATTTTGAAGAGTATTATTTGAAACAGGCGTTCTTTTTGGTTAGAGATGGTGCACCTGCCGAGGCAATCAAAATCTACGAAACCCTCGAAGCTAAAATTGGCATCAACGAAGAATTGACTCGTCGTAAGCACACCTTGCTAATCGGGACAGGCGATGCCGACGGTGCTGCCAATGAATTGAAAAAATTAATCGCTGCCTTTCCAAAAAATAAAACTTATCAACACTTGTTGGCTGATTTTTATATTCAGGCGAATCAAATGGGTAAAGCTCAAAAGGTTTATAAAGATATTTTGAAAATGGATCCAGAGGATGCTGCGGCCAAATTGGCGATTGCAGGCGAAATGAAGAAAAGTGGAAACGATTCGGAATATCTCACTTCTTTAAAACCGATTTTTGAAAATCAGAAGGTCGGTCTTGATATGAAAATCAAAGAACTGATTCCAATGATTCAGCGAGTAGCAAAATACAATGACGCCACTTTGGCTGACGAGGCATTACAACTTTGTAATATTTTGGATGAAGTGCATCCTGAGCAAGCCAAAGTACAGTCAATCGCTGGAGATTTATATTACTACTCAAATAGAAAACAAGAAGCACGAAAATATTACGAAAAAACGCTCGAACTGGATGAAACTGTTTATTTAGTTTGGGAACAATTGCTCTACTCGCAAAGAGACCTTGGCGATCATAAAGCAATGTTGAAAACTTCTGAAGAGGCAATGGATGTTTTTCCAAATCAGGGAGCGATTTATTATCTCAACGGATATGCAGCTGGGGCAGAAGGGGACTATGCAGATGCACTAACTTCTTTGCAACAAGCAGCTATGATGTCTTCTCGAAATTTGCCACTTAATCTCGATGTAAAAGCTCGAATGGGTTGGACTTATACCAAAATGAAAAAGTATGATAAGGCCCTTTCTCAACTCGAAACAGCGGTCAAAAAAAGCAACGGCAATCATCCAGTCGCATTAGAAAATTTGGGTGACTTACTTTTCTTACAGGGCAAAACAAAAGCCGCTGTTGATAACTGGAAAGAAGCTTTGAAAATTTTCGGAACGAAAGCTTCTTTAGAAAGAAAAATTGCAGAGAAGGCGCTGAATTAGTGCCAAAATATCGGAACAATCATGACCATCGAAGAAGCACAAACTACCGTTGATAGTTGGATAAAAACAATTGGCGTCCGCTATTTTAATGAATTGACCAATACGGCAGTACTCATGGAAGAAGTGGGGGAGATGTCCCGCCTCATGGCTCGTATCTACGGCGAGCAATCCTTCAAAAACAAAGAAAAGGAATTGACTGCAAAAGATGATTTGGCTGGTGAAATGGCCGACGTACTTTTTGTGTTAATTTGTTTGGCAAACCAAACGGGTATCGACCTTACTGAGGCTTTGCAAAAGAGTTTGGACAAAAAAACGAAAAGAGATAAAAATCGACACAAAGGCAATGAGAAATTGAGGTGATTTGATGAGCCTGAGTTATTCTTTTTTGTGATCCAGTTGACCACTTTGAGATAGGAATTGTTGAGATTGTTTGATTGTTAAAATTGTTGATGAAAAAACGATAACAATCAAACCATTATAACAATCGTAGATTTATAAAGAGCTATTCAGACCTAATCGAATTAAAAATTTGGAGACTATTCCCTACCTTTAGCATTGAAAGCCAAACTCAATGAAGAACCTTTTTCTTGCTGATCGTTTTTTCTATTTCTTTGGAGCCATCACTTTGGTTTTCGTCGTTTCGTTTATGTTTGATGGGTTATTTATTTTCGCTCAGTTGTTTTTATTGATTGCAGTGATAGTTACTTTGGTAGAAGGATTTTTATTGTTTCGAGATGAGATTGATGTGGAAGTGGAAAGAGTTGTTCCAAAAGTATTTTCCTTGAGTGACGAAAATGAAGTCATCTTAAAAGTGAAAAATATATCTAACGAAACGCTTGATGCTTTGGTGATTGATGAATTACCCGTTCAGTTTCAAAAAAGAGATTTTGAAATTGCGATGAGTTTAGACCCAGAATCGGTTAGCGATGTTCCTTATTCATTGAGACCAGTTACGCGAGGAGAGTATGCCTTTGGAAAAATTCATGTTTTTATAAAATCCAATTTAGGATTATTGGAAAGGCGAATCACTTCCGAAGTCGCTGAGAACGTTGCGGTTTATCCTTCTATTTTACAAATGAAGCAATTGGAGTTGAAAGCATTTGAGCGCATCACGAATCAAGATGGTATCAAAAAAATGCGTCGAATTGGTCATAGTTACGAGTTCGAACAAATCAAGAATTACGTCAAAGGAGATGATTTTAGAAGCATTAATTGGAAGGCAACCAGTCGTCAAAACCAATTGATGGTCAATTCTTATCAAGACGAACGCTCACAACAAGTCTATTGTGTTATTGATAAAAGTCGGGTGATGAATATGCCTTTCAACGAATTGGCATTGCTCGATTATGCGATTAATTCGACACTCGCATTATCCAACATCGTTTTACGAAAATATGATAAAGTAGGCCTTTTGACGTTTTCAGATAAGTTAGGCTCTGTCATCAAAGCGGATCGAAAAGCAGGACAACTCAACAAAATCACACACGCCCTTTACAAAGAAAAAGACCATAAACTTGAAGCCAATTACGAACTGCTTTATCACGCTGTCCGTAGATTAATACCATCGCGTAGTTTGTTGCTGATGTACACCAATTTTGAAAGTTTGTATGCACTCGATCGGGTTTTGCCAATGCTTCGACGTGTCAATCGTTTTCATTTATTGGTCGTTGTCTTTTTTGAAAATACAGAAATTAAAGATTTCGCGACACAACCTGTTTCTACTTTAGAAGGCATTTATACGCAATCCGTTGCTCAAAAATTTGTGAGCGATAAAGAACAAATGGTTCAGAAACTCAAACAATACGGCATCCAATCTGTCCTCACCCGTCCCGAGGATTTGTCGATCGATACGATTAATAAATATTTGGAATTGAAGGCAAGAGGGTTGATTTAGGAACGCTCAAAAAATAAGTTCCCGATTTCAAAAAATTAGTGAAGGAAAAGTGATTGATAATGAGGTTTTTCGAGCTAATTTTTTGAATTGAAGAGGGAAGTTATTTTTTGAGTAATACTTAGGTTGTTAAGTTTATTAAGTTGACTGGTTTATTAGTCTATTCGAGCTCACGAAATGCTTTGGCAATTGTAACTAATTGATAGTGAGTAAGTTGCCAACCAATAAACCAATAAACCAATAAACCAATAAACTACTCAATAATCGGTTTCACTTCCGAATCATCGAAAGGCTTTTTAAGTTCAGGCGCAGAAGGTTTGTTTGGAATGGCAGGTTTATCCAATTGATTTTTTTCGAGGCGTGATTTTTCGATGAGCATAGAATCTACTTCCAAGGTTGCCAATCGTTCGATTTCTTCGTAGCAGGTCTTTAGTTTATTGGTTTTAAATTCATTTATTTTTCGTTGTGCTTCTGCTTTGATCATTGCTTGCCTGTCTCCTTGATCAGGGGTGCAACTGCTCACCAAAAGGAACAAGATTCCGAACTTTATAAAAAGAAAATTCCTCATTTTTAATTTGAATTTCTGACTCGTTCTAATTGCCGTTCAATTTCTTCAGAACGAATTTTATACATTGAATCTCTATAAATTGGAATCAAACTATCTTGCATGCTTACGCAAAGTGAATCCATCTCAGCACGATACGTTTTCATCGTTTCGCGATAAGTGGAGTCAGCATATTTTCTTTCCTGAATAGAAAGATCTGGAACTTCAAATTCACAACTTGGAAGAAGAAGAAATGATGCTCCGATAATGAATTGAAAACAGATTTTATACGTGGAAACTGTTCCTCTTTGGAGGGGGATAAAGGGGGATAACCTCCGTGTGATTTTCATCTTTAGTTTCTCAAACATCAATCACCTTTTTACGAAGTTCGAAATTCTTACCTAAATAAACGCGGCGTACCATTTCGTCAGCAGCTAACTCTTCGGCCGTTCCTGCTTTTAGAATGTTTCCTTCAAACATGAGGTAAGCTCGGTCGGTAATTGAAAGTGTTTCTTGCACATTATGGTCGGTGATAAGAATACCGATGTTTTTGGTTTTGAGTTTAGCGACAATGTATTGAATATCCTCCACAGCAATCGGGTCGATACCGGCAAATGGCTCATCTAATAGAATGAATTTTGGACTTGTTGCCAATGCTCTTGCGATTTCTGTTCGTCTTCGTTCTCCACCCGAAAGGGTATCACCTGCACTTTTTCTTACAGTATCTAATCTAAATTCTTCGATTAAGGATTCGAGTTTATCGCGCTGTTCTTCTTTGGAGAGCGTAGTCATTTCCAACACTGCTTTGATATTATCTTCGACGGATAATTTTCTGAAAACAGAAGGTTCTTGTGGCAAATATCCGATCCCGTTCTGCGCTCGCTTGTACATCGGTAGTGAAGTAATTTCTTTTCCGTCAAGGGAAACTTTACCCTCATTTGGTTTGACAAAACCAACTACCATATAAAAGGTCGTTGTTTTACCAGCCCCATTTGGCCCTAATAATCCAACAATTTCGCCTTGATTTACTTCCAACGATACGCCCTGTACCACCTTGCGGCGACCATATATTTTTACTAAACTATCTGCTTGTAGCTTCATTGTTTATTTTTGTTGAAATTATTTCACGATTTCCACGAATGGCAACCCATGAATTTACTCATGGGTTGTTTCCCACGAATGAATTCGTGGGCTGCAATGCCTACTGATTTCGTTTTTTTCCAGTCGTTCTACCGCCACGTTCTTTTTCTTTCCTCTCTTCTTTTTGTTCTTCCTTCGAGCGGATTGGACTACTTCTTTCCAAGTCTAAATCTGTTTCTCGAACCTTAACTTCAACGTCCCAATTGGCGCGAAGTTTTTCAATTGTCTTTGAGTAAACGCGCTCAGGTTGTTTTTTGAGGTCGTAGTTGCCGGCATCCCATTGACCGTTTTTATTCAAATCTTCGATGAGTCGAATGGAATATTCGCCAACAGGCAAAAATTTTAAATCCTCTTTGGCTTCGATTTGTTGTTCAAAATTAAAAGATTTTAGAATACTTCCGTCGGGTTTTAAAACTTCGACGATATAATTTGTGTCTTTTCTCAATGGTTTGACCAATAAGATCAAATTACCAAATTCTTTTTTTTCTTGAATTAAAATGGGTTGCTCCAAAGTATCATTTTTATTTCCATAAAAATCAGTAATCGCATCTGGCAGCAAATCAATTTGATAATTCACTTTCTCTTTCCATTTAAAATCGAAAAATAAATTTCGCTTATCTGTACTGTCGATGGAAATAATTGGCTTGACTTCAACCTTGCTAGTATCTTCCAAAAGTTTAATTTTTGAAAGGTCGATAGTTTCTAAAGGATAGTTGAAATTGAGTTCTAGTGGTCGTGTAGGATTTACTCGTTTAATACCCAAAACGGTTTTAAGTTTTGGCTCGTCCTCGTCTTTCTTTCTTTTCTTTTTGGCTCTGCGAGCAGCGGCACCTCTCGAACTTACAATTTGAAAAGGATTGTTTTCAAAGAATTTCGATTTTGATTTGGTTCTAACCCGTATTGTATCATTCAAAAAAGTATCCTGTTGTAGAAAAATATTCCAATTACGAATCGAATCCATGTCGTACCACAATTGAATCGAATCTCCCTCCATTCGCTGATAAACTTTTTGACCAATTTGGCTATAGGTCAATTCAAGGTCTTTTGGATTTTTATTAAAAAGGAGGCTAACCTTTCCATAGTCAGAAATGACCTTCTCTTTTACTTTCAAAGGTAAATTTTCAGTAAACATTTTTAGCTTGATGTTTAGATTGCTTGAGTCATTTACAACAATCAAACTATCTATAAAACCAATTTTTTCGGAAGGTTGATTGTACATATAATTGACATCCCGATCTACCAAAGCAAAACCTTTGAATACATCTGCCCGCACATTCGTAATCGTAAATTGTCCTAATGAATTGGTGCGAGCGAAGTAAAGTGGCCGCTCTGTTCTAACAACCGAATCTTCCAAATTATCATACAACATGAAGAGTGCATCCTCAATAGCTTCTCCCGTGTAGGCATCGCGAATCACTCCTTTGACTTCCAGGGAATCAATCACATCTCCTGTTGAAAAAACGAATTTTAAGTCATTTGTTTTGTTGCCATTGTTGAGGTCTTGAATTGATTCACCAAAGTTGATGGTATAAGTTGCGTTCTCCCGAAGAACTGCCTCTTCTTTAAAGTCAAAACGAACCGTTTTGCCCTTCAGCGACACTTCATATTCACTCGGATCCATGGGAGGAGAAACGACGACTTGACTAAATACATCATTCAATTTGAGCCATTCGTCAAATTTTAGTTCGATGCGTTGTTTGGTGAAATTGGTTTGAAAATTTGGAGTAGAACGTAACGAGTCCATTTGTGGTGGAGTCTCATCTTCTGGGCCACCTTTCGGTGCGACTACTGTAGCACAACTCTGAAGCATCGCAATGAAGACCATCATTGCAAAAAATAGAAGCCGAGTACAATTGCTATGAAAAATTGAGTACATGAATAATTTTGAGTGGCTGCAAATTTAGTAAGTCGCGCCAAAATAACGGATTTGGTAGAGGATTATTGGAAATTGATTTTTTGTGAAAGTTAGAATTCCTTTATTAGACTTTATTTTAAAATATTTAGAATGCAATCGAATACTTCTTTTTCCGCTACTTTTCCCCGATGTAAAAATCGGGACACGCGTTAAAAAAATTGAACCGTCCGCTGCGGCGGATGCTTAGATTTTTTTGATGCGTTTGTCCCCTTGTTGTTTTAACTTTTTCAAAAGTTGATAAAAAGAAAAGTACCATCTACTCTGTTCTTCTTCATACATACAAATGTAAAATAAAGACCAAACCATTTTACTTAGAAATTAGCTAAAGACAACCCACAATTTCATTACCTTTGTGAACTTTTCAACCAAACCTAAAATTGCTTTGGATTTATCGAACGTTTCGGTGGAGGAATTAAAAGCTCAAATTGATGAGCAAAAATTGCCACGCCATATTGCTATTATCATGGATGGTAATGGTCGTTGGGCAAAACAAAAAGGTAAACCGAGAGTCTTTGGTCACACAAACGGTGTGACTTCGGTGAGAGAAGTGACAGAAGGTGCAGCAGAGATTGGAATCGAGTATTTGACCTTATATGCCTTTTCAACAGAAAATTGGAATCGCCCAGCCATGGAGGTGGAAGCACTCATGGTCTTATTGGTACAAACTTTAGGAAAAGAAGTAGCAACTTTAAACAAAAATAATATTCGCTTGCAAGCGATTGGAGATTTGTCCAGACTTCCGACCCGTACCAGAAAAGCTTTACTTAAGGGTATCGATGACACCAAGAACAATACGCGAATGACTTTGGTGTTGGCGCTGAATTACAGCGCCAAGTGGGAGATTTTGGAAGCTACTCGATTGATTGCAGACCAAGTGAAAAGAGGAGAGTTTAATTCGAATGATATCACAGACGAAATTTTTTCCAACTCCTTGAGCACCGCAGGTATGCCTGACCCTGAGCTTTTGATACGAACAAGTGGCGAGACGCGTTTGAGTAATTTTTTGCTTTGGCAGTTGGCGTATGCAGAATTTTATTTTACACCAGTATTTTGGCCTGACTACCGAAAAAAGCATTTTTTGCAATCAATTATCGATTATCAGCAGCGTGAGCGACGTTTTGGGAAAATAAGTGAACAATTAAAATAGGTATCTACAACCACCTTTTACTTTTATGCCTCTTTAAGGAGAGATTGCACATTAAAAGGTTGAATGAGTCGCTGTTTTGAACTTTCAACTTTTTACATAAAACTTTCAACAAGCTCTTAATAGACTTTATTCTGAAAAATGTTGGAGAGCGATTGATTGCTATTTTTTAACGAAAAATGGTGAAAAAAGAGGAATTAAACGCATACAAGTTATTTTGGAATAAAGTCTAAATTTTTAACAGCAACAACAAACTGAAGAAGGTTATTAAAATCTTCGTTCATAATTAGAATAAATGAGCAAATTAATAAATTATCTATTTATCGTTCTTGCAATTTTGATGGTACAATCATTGGCCGCGCAGGACGATGCATTTGATTACGGCGAACCAAAGGAATATGAAATTGCAGGAGTGAAAGTAACTGGTGCTGATTTCAGTGATGACAATGCAGTTATTTCTATTTCGGGTTTTCGAATTGGTGATAAAATTAAAGTGCCTGGGCCAACAACGGCACGTGCATTGAAAAGCCTTTGGAAATTGAGCCTTTTTGAAGACATTCAGATTTATAAAGAAAAAACCGTTGGAGATAAAATTTTTATTGAAATAGAGGTGAAAGAACGTCCTCGTCTCTCTAGTCATACCTACCGAGGTACTAAGAAAACCCACAACGATGATTTGAATGAAGCAATCAATGTGCATTTGGTAAAAGGTGGTATCATCACCGAAAACATTAAGACCAATGCCAAAACCGCTATTCAGGATTATTATATTGAGAAAGGGTTTTTGGATGCCAAAGTGAAGGTTATAGAAAAAGACGATCCAAAGAAGCCAAATTCAGTTCGCTTGGTTTTTGATGTGGATAGAGGGAAGAAAGTGAAAATTCAGAATATCACTTTTTCTGGAAACAACAACTTGAAATCCAAAAAACTGCGTAAGCAGATGGAGGAAACTAAGCGAAAAAAGAAACTTTTTACTTCTTCTAAATTGATAAAAAAAGAATACGAAAAGGACAAGAAACTCATCATCGCAAAATATAACAAAAGTGGCTTTAGAGATGCAAAAATCGTAAAAGATAGCATTTGGCGCGAAGCCGATGGCGATTTGAGAATGCACTTGACAATTGATGAAGGGAACCGCTACTTTTTTAGAAACATCTCTTGGAAAGGAAATTCTATCTATGACACGCAAACGTTATCCAATGTTTTAGGTATTGAAAAAGGAGAAGTTTATAACAACGAACTACTACAAACCCGATTGAGCTTTAGCCAACAAGGTCGAGATGTGAGTACGCTTTACATGGATGAGGGATATTTGTTCTTTCAGGTTGATCCAGTAGAGGTGGCTATTGTTGGTGATTCAATTGATTTAGAAATTAGAATTTTTGAAGGCCCACAAGCGACGATTGATAAAGTGGTGATAAAAGGAAATGACCGTACCAATGAGCACGTAATTCGTCGTGAGTTGAGAACGGTTCCAGGTGAGAAATTCAGTAGAACAGATATCATCCGTTCGCAACGGGAGATTATCAATCTTGGGTATTTTAACCCAGAAGCATTGGGTATCAATACGCCCGTAAATGCAGAACGCGGAACGGTAGATATCGAATATCAGGTGGAAGAAAAACCATCGGATCAATTAGAACTTTCTGCTGGTTGGGGTGGATTTGGTCGAGGTGTAATTGGTACGTTAGGGGTAACGTTCAATAACTTCTCAATTGCCAACATCACCAAACCTGAAACTTGGAGTCCGCTTCCGCAAGGTGATGGACAGCGTGTTTCCTTGAGAGCGCAAACGAATGGACGGTTTTATCAATCCTATAATGCTTCGTTTACAGAACCTTGGTTAGGTGGTAAAAAACCGACTTCATTGACCGTTGCTGGTTTTCATACCAAATTGTCTAATGGATTTTCTAACGATAGTGGAAATTATGGAGCATTGGGTATCACAGGTGCCTCAATTTCAATCGGTACTCGTTTGAAATGGCCAGATGATAACTTCGTGACAAGTACTGCTTTAAACTTACAAAGAATCAATTTGAATAATTGGTCAAGAGCATTGTTTATAACGGATGATGGAGATTTGGTAACACGCGGTCAATACTATAATCTGAGTGTTAATCAGACCTTTACCCGTAGTTCTGTCAATGATCCATTGTTCCCGCGTAATGGTTCTAAAGTGAGTCTTTCGGCACAATTTACATTGCCATATTCTTTATTTAACGATGATGATTATTCACAGAGACCAACCGAAGAACGATATAAATTTTTAGAGTATCACAAATGGCGTTTCAATGCAGAATGGTACAACACCATCGTTGGAAAATTGGTCATGAAAGTTGATGCGAAAATCGGGATGATTGGCCAGTACAACAGCGAAGTTGGTATTTCTCCTTTCGAAAGATTCCAGTTGGGGGGTGATGGTCTGAACAATCAATCTTTGGGTCTTAACGTAGGTACAGACATTATCTCTTTGAGAGGTTATGAGGTGAATGATTTGGAGGCGAATACTCGAAACAATATTCAAACAACTCAGCCAGTACCGACACCTATCTTCAATAAGTTTACGGTAGAAATGCGTTATCCAGTTTCATTGAATCCGAGTTCGACGATTTATGTGTTGGCATTTGCGCAAGGTGGAAATGCTTACCAATCATTTAGAGATTACAATCCTTATGATTTGAAACGTTCGGCTGGTTTAGGTCTAAGAGTTTTCTTACCGATGTTTGGTATGCTTGGATTTGATTACGGTATTGGTTTCGATAAGCCAGGTGAAGTTTCTTTGAGCAACATGGGGAACTTTAATATTGTACTTGGATTTGAACCTGAGTAGCCCATGAATTAATTCATGGGATACTGATGGAGCAGCGCTCGTATTTTAAATACAAAAGCCCTCGTCGATTTTTTCGGCGAGGGCTTTTGTATTTTTTATCTCTAATCTTATGCTGCTAATTTTTGGATAGTTAGTTGTTCCCAACGTTCCACAACATGAGCTGC
>CALLVG010000106.1 GCA_938010715.1 uncultured Saprospiraceae bacterium | reverse complement strand
GCCTTTACCGTTGAAATTATTGACACCATCTCTCAGCTCTTAGATGTTGCCTCCGTCAACCCTGGAGTAAGTAGTCATGACTACCGTTTCGAAGTTTTTGAAACAGGTATTTTGAGATTTACTTTTAATGATATTTTACTGGTCGATAGTTTTACCAACGAACCTGCTTCTAATGGGTTTGTAAAATATTCGATTGCCCAAAAAGAAGATGTACCTCTCGGCTCAGTCATTTACAATGCAGCAGATATATACTTTGATTTCAATGCGCCGATTCATACCAATCAAACTTTCCATACAGTTGGTAGAGATTTTATTACTGTGAAAACGCAGGAGGTTTTTGTGCCGGGAGCAGTAGTCAATGTCTATCCAAATCCATTTAATGATAAGGCTACTTTTGAAATTAAAAATGTAGCGGAAGGGCAAAAGACTTTGCGATTGCTGGACATTTCTGGAAAGGTTGTTTATTCACAAACGGTGAATAGTCAGCAATTTATACTGGAGAGAAAGAACCTGAATAGTGGATTTTATTTTTATGAAATTTTGGGAGAGGGCGCAAAAATAGCTACAGGAAAATTGGTGGTGGAGTAAAATATTGACTAAAACAAGCAGAGCCACCATTACAACGGTGGCTCTGCTGTTTCCTGACCATTGTTGACTTGAATTACTTCAAGATCGCCTTAGAATAATTCTCCCAACTCATCTTTTTAGTAGCCTCAACCACATTATTTCGATCAATTGGTTGTTCGATGGCTTTAATCATTTGAGCAGCCATGTCATCAGTATTTTCTGCTTCGGCGAGGTAGCCGTTGAAACCATCCGTAATCGTTTCTGGAAAGTGACCAACCTTCGTTGCAAGGATTGGCATTTTAAAATTATAGCTTAATGACTCGACGCCTGAGGGTGTCGCGTATTCGTAAAACAAAACAACGTTGTCGCTGATTTGAAAAAATTTATTTACGTCCTCGTTAGCGATGAATTCATTGCGAATCAAGGTATCATTTTCCAAACCTAATTCTTTTATTAATTGGAGTGGGCGGTATTCGCCTTCGTCATCTTTGGAGTTGAGAAAGATTTTTTTGGCTGTTCCGAAAAGTGCTTTTTTGACTTTTGTCGAAAGTTTAGACTGATCCAATGTTTTCCAAAATGACTCTCCACAAATTACCAACGAAACATCATCGCGTTGTTCTCGCACTTTTTTGAAAGCTTCAATTGCAAAATGCAATCCTTTATATTTTCGAATGAACCCGAAAAACAAAAATACATTTTGGCGTAAGCCATGTTCATTTTTATAAGCCGCTACGTCAAATTTTGGATCAGGTTGAAACAAGTCATAAATCGGATGATACAATTTAATAACCGTCGTTTCATCAGCTGAACGCTCCCCTGTTTCGTTGACCGCCAATTTTCTATTTGGAAAAACTTCTTTTAATTCATCAACCGTTTTGTAGGCATGGGTGATGAAAGTATCGGCAGGTTCAATTCCATATTTAGTCAACGTTTTATCAATCGAAGAATGTTCTTTCTGAATCACGAAATGTAAATCAAAAATCACTTCGATATTTTTATGCTTTTTGAGATGGCGCGCAATACGTCCCATCGGCAATCCTTGAATTGCAATCGCCCATTGAAAAATAACAATATCTGGTTTCAAAGAAGCAATATAATCTGCCGTCGCTTTCCACGAAAGTGGATTATTATAATTGGTGATGTACTTGACTTTGATACCCGTCCCTTCCAAAAAATCAACCTTACTGGTCTTATCCACAAACTCACGTGGGATGATGGCTGGGTACTGCTGTGTCCATGAAACGATGCTCACTTCTACTTCCTCAAATTTGTCAAGTGCCTTGGCGAGAGAGGTGTTATAGTTGGAAATTCCGCCTTTGAATTTTGGCCCTGGGCCAAAGCATACTACTCGTTTCATTAGTTGATTTCTTACTTCTCAAATTCTTTTTCAAAGGTATTAGTATCGATGACACCGAAACACTTACCAACAATACATTGGTATCAAGGACAACTTTCAATATTATTTATTTTTAGATTTTCTCATTTTCGTATTCAAAAGTCTATCAATATCATCATCTTTCCACCCTTTTTCATCCCACGCTTTGTTAGCGGCATTGATGGCTCTCTTTGCAAAATAATTTGCAATCCAGTTTTTAAATTCAACCAATTCTTGCTTACTCAAATCATGTGAGAAAGCTTTAAGAATTTCTAATTGAGCATTAGATAATGGCTGTTGTATTCCTTTCATTGATAGACTTTTTTATAAAAATATGTATTTTCAAATTATTTCAACAGTCTTTAATTACAAAAAAATCGCTCTAAACCTTCGCCGCCTCTCTTTCCAAAGCCGCTTTATAAATTCTTTTCATCCCATCTTCCATCGAAATAGTTGCTTTCCAACCCAATTCATTATTTACATGATCCATGTTGGAATAGCGAGAGAAAACACCGACTGGTTTGTCGAGTAATCGTTTGATTTCTGGTTCGTAGCCAGCGATTTTACAAAGGGTTTCTATA
>CALLVG010000105.1 GCA_938010715.1 uncultured Saprospiraceae bacterium | reverse complement strand
GCCAATAAAGGTTCGTAAGAAAATCGGCTATCCAATTGATTTACAAGGACTTGTGACTTGAATGCCAAATCAATATGGTCTCGCTTTCGCGAAACGCCGGTTGGATCATCTTGCTCGGATGTGGTTTTCTTTTTAATATTCTTTGCTTTGATTGACATATAATTGTTTGCAAAAGTAATAAGTATGTCTCCTAACAGTAAGCGTTTGACTTTGTTTTTAATTTTTAAAACTTAAATAAATCAAAAGGTTCTGTTAAAAACATATCATAAAACCACCATGTATTATATTTCGAGAATCATTCACGTTGAATAAGCGTTTTTTATCAACCCTAAATTCAATTAAAATGAACAGAACACTCTTCGCATTAGGCACAACTGCAATTTTAATCCTCGCAAATGCTGGTTTATCTTCTTCTAAGAAAATAGCCAAAACAACTTCAACAAATCCTAAAATTCAAATGGCGCTCTTACTCGACACCTCAAACAGTATGGACGGTTTGATTGAGCAATCAAAATCTCAACTGTGGAAAATGGTCAACGAACTGGCAGATTCCAAAAAAGATGGAAAATCTCCTGATTTAGAAATTGCCCTTTACGAATATGGAAATGATAACCTTTCTATAAAAGGAAACTATTTGAAACAGGTTTTGCCACTCACCAACGATTTAGATGAAATTTCTGAACAACTTTTTCAATTAAAAACAAATGGTGGCTCGGAGTATTGTGGTGCAGTGATATTGGACGCTGTCTTGAAATTAGACTGGTCTCCTTCTGATGACGATTTGAACTTAATTGTCATTTCAGGTAATGAACCGTTTGATCAAGGCCCAGTCACTCCACAAGAGGCATGTCTTGCAGCCTTGAAAAAAGGAATCTCGATCACAACCATCTTTTGTGGCAATTGGAAAGAAGGAATGCGTACAGGCTGGGCAGATGGCGCCAAATGTGCCGAAGGCGAATACCTTAATATAGATAGTGATGAAAAGATAGCACATATTCCTACTCCTTACGATGAAGAAATCGTTGCTTTGAACAGTGATTTAAATGGTACTTATATTTCTTACGGAAGAGAAGGAAGGACAAAAATCGAAGCTCAAAAACGACAAGACACGAATGCCGCTGTTTATAGTTTGGCGAATGTAAGGCAAAGAGCATCTTTCAAATCCAAAAGCCAATACACAAACAGTAGTTGGGATTTAGTCGATAGATTTGAAATTGATGAAGAAGCACTTGATGATTTAGATGAAAAATATTTACCAAAAGAATTAAAAGGCAAAGACAAACTTGAAATCAAGCAAATTGTAAAAGCGAAAAAAGAGGAGCGCGAAAAAATAAAAAGTAAGATTCAAGCATTGGAGAAAAAGGCAAATGAATATGAATCAAAAGAAAAAGCTAAACTCGCAGGAACTCAAAAAAATACCCTTGATCAGGCTTTACAAAAGTCAATTTCAAACTTAGCAAAGAAAAAAGGCTATGATTTAAAATAATTTAAAAAAATCAGAACCTTTTCTGAAACGACCTCGTTAAGTGACAGGCAGCTATGATTTGCTGGCTGTCATTTTCTTTTTTGACGAAAAAAGAACTTTGAAAATTGAAAAGATTTCTAAAAATAAAAATTGAAAGTTTTCATTTTTATATAAAAAGTATATCTTTGCGAGCGTTTTCAAAAAGGGGGCTTTAATTAGACCTTTTTTTTAGTTCTTTCAAATCGTTTTTGGCATTTCTTTTGCTTGATTATCAATGTATTAAATAAGTTGATTTTCTATATATAAAGAAAACCAAAATAGGTATGCCGATGTAGCTCAGTTGGTAGAGCAGCTGATTTGTAATCAGCTGGTCGGCGGTTCGAGTCCGTCCATCGGCTCTTAAAAGATTCAGGGCGCAATTAATTTTTTAATTGTGACCCTGATTTTTTTGTTATTTGACATCAGGCTTTTTTTAGAAAAAGTCAAACGTACCAAACAGGGAGTGCGCCGGAGTTGGAGAGCCGGGCTGGACTGTAAATCCAGTGATTCGTCTGAATAGGTTCGATTCCTATCACTCCCACTTGATTAAGTTCAAGTACAAGCATAAAATTCAAAGTCAAGTCTTTGAACTTGTTCTTGATATTTGAATTTGAACTTAAATATGCGGAAGTAGCTCAGTTGGTAGAGCATCAGCCTTCCAAGCTGAGGGTCGCGGGTTCGAGTCTCGTCTTCCGCTCTTATTTTTGAAATAGTTGATTTCTAAGAAGAGCTTAAAAATCCCGGGTTGTACGGGGTAGTCATTAATAATATATATAATGATTACACTAAGTAGCCGTCGTAGCTCAGGGGTAGAGCACGTCCATGGTAAGGACGGGGTCGTGAGTTCAATTCTCACCGACGGCTCAAACGAGAGACCAACCATTTTGAAAACTATAATAATCATTTTTTTAACTTCAAATTTGTAAAACCTTTCACAATGGCAAAGGAAACATTTAAAAGAGATAAGCCGCACGTAAATATCGGTACTATTGGTCACGTTGATCACGGTAAAACTACTTTAACGGCTGCAATTACTCATGTTCTTTCAGAACAAGGTACTTCGGCGAAAATGGATTACGATGCAATTGATGGTGCTCCAGAAGAAAAAGAAAGAGGTATCACGATCAATACTGCACACGTAGAGTACGAAACAGCTAACCGTCACTATGCGCACGTTGATTGTCCAGGTCACGCGGATTATGTAAAGAACATGGTAACTGGTGCTGCACAGATGGATGGAGCTATTCTTGTAGTTGCGGCTACAGATGGTCCTATGCCACAAACTCGTGAGCACGTACTTTTGGCACGTCAGGTTGGTGTACCAAAGATTGTAGTTTTCATGAATAAAGTTGATTTGGTTGACGATCCAGAAATGTTAGAATTAGTTGACATGGAGATTCGTGAAATCTTAGATCAATATGAATTTGACGGTGAAAATACTGCTGTTGTTCAAGGTTCTGCCTTGAAAGCATTAGAAGGAACAGATGAGGGTAAAAAAGCTATCAATGAATTGATGGCTGCTGTAGATTCACAGATTCCTGAGCCAGTTCGTGTAACAGATAAGCCATTCTTGATGCCTATTGAGGATGTATTCTCAATCACTGGTCGTGGAACAGTTGCTACTGGTCGTATCGAAAGAGGTGTAATCAATGTTGGTGAGGCTGTTGAAATCATCGGTATGATGAAAGAAGGTGAAAAGCCTTTGACTTCAACTTGTACTGGAGTAGAGATGTTCCGTAAATTGTTAGATAGAGGTGAAGCAGGTGATAACGCTGGTATTTTACTTCGTGGTATCGACAAAGAGCAGATCAAAAGAGGAATGGTTATCTGTAAACCAGGTTCAGTAAACCCACACAAACACTTCAAATGTGAGGTATATGTTTTGGGTAAAGATGAAGGTGGACGTCACACTCCTTTCTTCAACGGTTACCGTCCACAATTCTACTTCCGTACAACGGATGTAACAGGAGACTGTGTTCTTCCTGCAGGAGTTGAAATGGTAATGCCTGGTGACAACGTTACTTTAGAAGTGAAGTTGATCAACACTATTGCAATGGAAAAAGGTCTTCGTTTCGCGATTCGTGAAGGTGGACGTACAGTAGGTGCAGGTCAGGTTACTGAAATTATTGAGTAGTCATTACCTTTTAGGTAATCAAATATACTTTATGCGAAAATTAAGTACCTTTTGTTAGGTGCTTAATTTTTCGCATCTAAAGAAAAGAGTAAAAGGTACTCTTTTTCGAGGGTTTTTCAGAAACACTCACACACGGGAATAGCTCAATTGGTAGAGCAGCGGTCTCCAAAACCGCAGGCTGCGGGTTCAAGTCCTGCTTCCCGTGCAACTAAAAAATTAGTTCTTTAGAAATATCTGAGAACAGAAAACATTATAAAATACTTATTATCATGGAAGGTGTTAAATTATATGTTCTTGAAAGCTACAACGAGTTACTTAACAAAGTAACATGGCCAACATGGCCTGCGCTTATCAACACATCTGTTGTAGTAGTTGTAGGTTCCATTATTCTTACTTTGATAATATTTTTCTTTGATTTGATTTCAAGAGGTATGACGAGTTTCTTTTATAACTTGATGTAAGAATTTTAAACGAATCGAAACCATATTTAACCGAGCAAAAACTAAGGAATGTCAGTAGATGAAACTCCGGAAAAAGATCCTCAATTAGAAACTACAGAAGAGAATTCTGAAGTTAAGGCGGATGCAGAAACTCCTGAAGCCACTGAAGATGTGGTTGCGGAAGCGGTAGTAGAAGCAGTTGAGGAATCAACTACTGATGAACCAGTTGATGTTCAAGAAGAAGATGCCCCAGCATCACTCGAATCACTTGAGGCCTTAGCGACAACTGACGAGCCAACTTCAATCGTAGAAGGAGCACCAGAGGGAACTGCGGAAGTTCCAGTTGTTCCACCACCTGTCAGAATTCCAGAACCGGTAAGCAAAACAAAATGGTATTCTTTACGAGTAATCAGTGGTAAAGAGCGTAAGATTAAAGAAAGAATTGACCTCGAAGTAGATAGATCTAAGTGGAGAGCGGGTGTTGTTCAGGTTTTGGTTCCAACTGAAAAGGTATATAAAATTAAGGGTGGTAAAAAAGTAATTCAAGAACGAAATATACTTCCTGGGTATATTTTGGTTGAGGGCGATCCAGAATTTTTCACATCAGAAATGGTGTCAGCAATTACAGGTATTCCTAATGTTATCCACTTTTTAGGTAGAAATAATCCGATTCCAATGCGCCAATCTGAAGCAAATAAGCTTCTTGGTAAAGTAGATGAATCTAACGAAATCGGAGAATCAATGGTAGAGCCGTTCATCGTAGGTGAAACGGTTAAAATTATTGATGGAGCGTTTGTTGACTTCGTTGGAGATATTCAAGAAGTAAACGAAGAAAAGAAGAAACTGAAGGTAATTGTGAAAATCTTTGGTCGAGGTACAGAAGTAGAATTGAACTTCGTACAGGTAGAGAAGCAGCAATAAGGGCTGTTTATTAATTTGGAATGTTACATTTTTTATAATATTTAAGCTGATTTCGTTCCTGCGGAAAAAAGATTCAGGCAGGGCTTCCAACCGAATGACGCTAATCGAAATGGTAAAATTATTATTATGGCAAAAGTAGTTGATACTTTTATCAAGTTGCAAGTAAAAGGCGGACAAGCGAATCCAGCGCCACCAGTAGGCCCAGCATTGGGTGCTAAGGGGGTAAATATCATGGAGTTTTGCAAACGTTTTAACGCTGCTACCCAAGATAAGCAGGGACAAATTACGCCTGTTATCATTTCAGTTTACAAAGACAAGTCATTTGATTTCGTAATTAAAACGACTCCTGCAGCAGTGCAGTTACTTCAAGCAGCCAAACTTAAAGGTGGATCTGCTGAATCTAACCGTATCAAAGTAGGAAGCGTAACCTGGGATCAGGTTAAAGAGATTGCAGAAAGTAAAATGGCTGACTTAAATGCCTTCAAAATCGAATCTGCCATGAAAATGGTTGCAGGTACGGCTCGAAGTGCAGGTATCACAATCAAAGGTACCCCTCCTTGGGAGGAATAAGTTCTTGACTTTGAAATTTGAAGGGAGTCCCGACGAAAAAAGCGGGATGCTAATTACCTCACTTTTAAACAATTTCTGTTTATGGCAAAGATTTCCAAAAAAAGGAAAGCCGCTCTTGAAAAAGTTGATTTAACAAAACTCCATACCGTCGAGGAGGCGATGGCTGCTGTAAAAGCTGCCAATACTGCCAAATTTGATGCGTCTGTAGATTTGCACATCCGATTGGGAGTTGATCCTCGACAAGCTGACCAAGCTTTACGTGGAACAGTTTCTCTTCCAAACGGAACCGGTAAAACCAAAAAAGTTGTGGTGTTCTGTACACCAGACAAGGAAGCCGAAGCAAAAGAAGCAGGTGCAGATTATGTCGGTTTGGACGACCTCGTAGAAAAAGTACAAGGTGGATGGTTAGATTTTGATGTTGCAGTCGCTATGCCGAGTGTAATGGCAAAAATTGGACGTATCGCACGTGTACTTGGGCCAAGAGGTCTCATGCCTAACCCGAAGACGGGTACTGTTACAATGGATTTGGCTAATGCAGTCAAAGACGTTAAAGGCGGTAAAATTTCATTTAGAGTAGATAAGTTTGGAATTATTCATTCAGCAATCGGGAGAGTATCATTCACTCCAGAGAAGTTGGCTGAAAATGCACAAGAACTACTTAACCTTATTGTAAAGATGAAACCAGCTTCTGCAAAAGGTACCTACATGAAATCACTTACTGTTGCCAGTACAATGAGTCCAGGTATTAAGGTAGATCCTAAATCAATTAAGTAATAGGCTTTTTTAAAATTCGTAAACAATGACTAGATCTGAAAAAGTAGCTGTAGTTGAAGAATTGAAAGAGAAATTTGACAATAGTTCAAGTTTCTACGTAACTGATTCTTCTACTTTGACAGTTGCAGAAGTAAATAATCTACGTGGTCTTTGCTTCGAAAAAGGTGTTGAACTGAGAGTGGTTAAAAACACGCTCGTCAAAAAAGCGCTCGAAGCGTTACCTGAAGATAAGAACTACGCAGAATTATACGATACATTAAAAGGACCTACTGCTTTGATGTTTTGTGAAACAGCCAATTTGCCTGCAAAGCTTATTGAGGAGTTTCGTAAAACGCATGAGAAACCAGTCCTAAAGGCAGCCTATATTGATTCGTCAGTATACGTGGGTGATGACCAAGTTAAATCACTTGCCGCTCTTAAATCAAAAGAAGAGTTGGTGGGAGAGATTATTGGCTTGTTACAATCACCAGCCAAAAATGTTATTAGTGCACTTAAGTCAGGAGGTTCCACAATTGCTGGTATCTTGAAAACTTTGGAAGAGCGCGGATAACACCAAATTTTGGGAGACAGCAATGTTTCCGCTTATATTAATTATTTTTAAAGACAATTTTTAAAACAAATAATAAGATGGCAGATTTAAAAGATTTCGCTGAAAAATTAGTTAACCTAACAGTAAAAGACGTTAACGAATTAGCTACTATTTTGAAAGATGAGTACGGTATCGAACCTGCTGCTGCGGCTGTTGCTGTTGCTGCTGGAGGTGGCGGCGGAGGCGGAGATGCTGCTGCTGAGCAAACCGAATTCAATGTAATTCTTGAGTCAGCAGGTGCTGCAAAATTAGCGGTAGTGAAAGAAGTTAAAAACCTATTAGGTTTAGGACTTAAAGAAGCTAAAGCTGTAGTTGATGGTGCGCCAGGTCCTATCAAGGAAGGTGTATCAAAAGACGAAGCAGAGTCAATCAAGACTGCTCTTGAAGCAGCTGGTGCTCAGGTTGAGATCAAGTAATTTTAGTTTAAATTGCCTGAATGATTTTTCATTCAGAAAGGGAACTACACGCTTCTCTTTAATTATTAAACTAATTACTTCGGCAATAGTTATTTGAAAACGATTGTCGGCATGATTTCAACCATACAATATATGCCTGATACAAAAGGCTTTAGATAAGAACGACAAATTTACGGCTTAGTTGAAACTTCGGTTTTGACTAAGCCTATTGTCGTCTAATTTCGCTGCATTCGACGAATAGTAATTATCCGATACTTGCGTGAAACACGTTTGTTAAAACATAAACCAGCCATATAATGACAACATTAGGCCATTCGCATACTGATTCCGGCAGAGTCAATTTTGGGAAAATTCAGCTTCCTGAATATACGCCGGATTTGCTTGAGATACAACTAAAATCATTCCAAGAGTTTTTCCAATTGGAAACTACTCCTGAGAATAGAAGTAACGAAGGGTTGTACCGAGTGTTCCAAGAAAATTTCCCGATTACGGATGCGAGAAGCATTTTCGTATTGGAATTCTTGGATTACTTTATTGATCCTCCACGATACACCATTCCAGAGTGTATGTCAAGGGGATTGACTTATAGTGTTCCTCTGAAAGCGAAATTGAGACTTTCGTGTAACGATGAAGAACACATTGATTTCAAAACCATTGTTCAGGATGTATTCTTAGGAAACATTCCATATATGACGCCAAAAGGGACGTTTGTAATTAATGGTGCTGAACGATTGGTGGTTTCTCAGCTACACCGGTCTCCTGGTGTATTCTTTGGAACAAACACCCACCCAAATGGAACGAAGTTATTTTCTGCTCGTGTGATTCCTTTCAAAGGAGCATGGATGGAATTTGCAACAGATATCAACGCGGTAATGTACGCATACATTGACCGTAAGAAAAAATTTCCTGTAACGACTTTGCTTCGTGCAATTGGTTTCGATAGTGACCGTGAGATTTTGAACTTGTTCGGCTTGGCAGATGAAATCACTGCAGATCGTAAGACCTTAGAAGGTGCTATCGGAAGAAAGTTAGCTGCACGGGTTTTGAAAAGCTGGACAGAGGATTTCGTAGATGAGGATACTGGTGAGGTTGTAACGATTGAGCGTAATGAGGTAATCCTTGAGCGTGATATCGTTTTGGATGAAGAAAACATCGAGTTCGTAATCGATGCTGCTGCTGAGACAGTGATTCTTCAAAAAGATGATGTAACAGAAGATTACTCTATCATCTACAACACCTTACAAAAAGACCCTTCCAGTTCAGAAATGGAAGCGGTTGCACATATATACCGTCAGCTTAGAGGTACTGATCCACCAGATGAGGACACAGCTCGTGGTATTATTGACAAATTATTCTTCTCTGACAAGCGTTATAACTTGGGAGAAGTTGGACGATATAAAATCAACCGTAAGTTGAAAACAGAAATCTCTCACGAGACTTTGACACTTACGAAAGAAGATATCATAGAAATCGTTAGCTACTTGGTTCAACTGGTGAATCAAAAAGCAGAGATTGATGATATTGACCACTTGAGCAACAGACGTGTAAGAACGGTAGGGGAGCAGTTGTACGCTCAATTTGGTGTTGGATTGGCAAGAATGGCGCGTACGATTCGTGAACGTATGAATGTACGTGACAACGAAGTATTTACGCCGATTGATTTGATTAATGCAAGAACACTTTCATCTGTAATTAACTCTTTCTTCGGAACGAGTCAGTTGTCTCAGTTCTTAGATCAAACGAATCCACTTTCTGAAATTACGCACAAACGTCGTATCTCAGCATTAGGACCTGGTGGTCTTTCGAGAGAGCGTGCAGGTTTCGAGGTACGGGATGTTCACTACTCTCACTACGGTCGTCTTTGTACGATTGAAACGCCAGAGGGACCAAATATTGGTTTGATTTCTACTCTTTGTGTTCACGCCAAAGTGAACAAAATGGGATTCTTAGAAACACCTTACCGTGAAGTTTTGAAAGGTAAAGTGAACTTGAAAGAAGAAGGTGTAAAATACCTTTCTGCTGAGGGAGAAGATTTCAAACGGGTAGCGCAAGCGAATGCCGTTATTGATGAAAAAGGAGCCTTCATTGGAGATAGAATTAAGTCAAGAGAACACGGTGAATTCCCAGTACTTACTGGTGAAGAGGTAGAATACATGGATGTTGCTCCGAACCAAATTGTAGGAGTATCTGCTTCATTGATTCCGTTCTTGGAAAATGATGATGCCAACCGTGCCCTCATGGGATCTAACATGCAGCGTCAAGCCGTACCTTTAGTAAAACCAGATTCACCAATCGTTGGTACTGGTTTAGAAGCTAAAGTTGCGCGTGATTCTCGTATGATGATCAATGCAGAAGGAAAAGGAGTGGTAGAGTATGTTGATGCAAACGAGATTCACATTCGCTATGACCGTTCAGACGAAGACCAATTGGTTTCTTTCGAAGATAATCGTAAGGTTTACAAATTGACAAAATTCCTTCGTACCAACCAAGGAACTTGTATCAATTTGAAACCAATTGTTAAGAAAGGTGACCGAGTAGTCAAAGGCAAAACTTTATGTGATGGCTACGCTACAGAAAAAGGTGAATTGGCATTAGGACGTAACTTGAAAGTGGCATTTATGCCTTGGAAAGGTTACAACTTTGAGGATGCGATTGTACTTTCTGAAAGAGTTGTTCGTGAAGATTTGTTTACATCTCTACACATTCAGCACTTTGAATTGGATGTTCGTGATACGAAATTAGGTGAAGAAGAATTGACGAACGATATTCCAAACGTAAGTGAGGAAGCAACCAAAGATTTGGACGAAAATGGTATCATCAGAGTAGGTGCTTGGGTGAAAGAAGGAGATATCATTATTGGAAAGATTACGCCGAAAGGAGAATCTGACCCAACTCCAGAGGAGAAATTACTTCGTGCAATCTTCGGTGATAAAGCAGGTGATGTAAAAGATGCTTCAATGAAAGCACCTCCATCAACCAAAGGAATCATCATTAATAAGCAACTTTTCGCGAGAGCGAAAAAAGATAAAGTCCAAAAAGAAGCAGAGAAGGACGTATTGGAGAAATTGGATGATCAGCACATGATTGCAACCAATGAGTTGAAGACTATCCTGGTGGATAAACTTCAAGAATTGGTAAAAGGTAAAGTTTCTAACGGCGTGAAAACCATTTATAGCGAAACAGTTGTTCCAAGAGGAACCAAATTTACCTTTGAGTTACTTCGTGAATTGGAGTACCAATCAATTGATTATTCAGGATGGACAGATGATGACAAGACCAATAAGCTGATTGCACGTCTATTACACAACTATAGCATCAAATACAACGAAGAAGTTGGACGATACAAGCGTGAGAAATTCAACGTAAGTATTGGTGATGAGCTTCCAGCAGGTGTATTGAAATTAGCGAAAGTTTACTTAGCTAAAAAACGTAAGCTGAAAGTAGGTGATAAATTAGCAGGTCGTCACGGTAACAAAGGAATTGTATCCAGAATCACACGTTTGGAAGATATGCCTTTCTTAGAAGACGGAACGCCAGTTGACATCGTATTGAATCCACTTGGGGTACCATCTCGTATGAACCTTGGGCAAATTTTCGAAACAGTTCTTGGTTGGGCTGGTGAGAAAATGGGCGTTAAGTTCGCAACACCAATTTTCGACGGAGCGAGCAAGGAAGAAATTTCTGAGTTTATCCAAGAAACTGGTTTGCCAGAATTGGGTCAGACTTTCTTGTATGATGGCGAAACAGGTGACCGTTTCCACCAGAAAGCAACAGTTGGTGTGATTTACATGCTGAAACTATCTCACATGATCGACGATAAGATGCACGCGCGTTCTATCGGGCCGTACTCACTTATTACGCAACAACCGTTGGGTGGTAAGGCACAGTTTGGTGGTCAACGTTTTGGTGAGATGGAGGTTTGGGCATTAGAGGCATTCGGTGCTGCACATATCCTTCAAGAGTTGTTGACTGTGAAGTCGGATGATATTATGGGACGTGCGAAAACGTATGAAGCAATTGTGAAAGGTGACAACCTTCCTACACCAAATATCCCTGAGTCATTCAACGTATTGGTTCACGAGTTGAGAGGATTGGCTCTGGATGTGAAATTTGAGTAAACAATAATAAAGTGTCGGACATCTTTAAGGTGTCCGACACTTAGGAATAATCATAAATAAACATTCAAGAATGAAAATTTATTTTTTGTTATTCCTTAGATATAATTGATTTCTATTTTTTTAGAAAAAATTAAATTTAAGATATATGTCTTTCAAAAAATTTAATAGTGCTGCGAAACCAACGCATGATTTTAGCAAAATCGTTATCTCGCTTTCATCGCCTGATGACATTTTGGAAAGATCACATGGAGAGGTTTTAAAGCCAGAAACGATTAATTATCGTTCGTATAAGCCGGAGCGCGACGGTCTTTTCTGTGAGCGTATTTTCGGACCTGTGAAAGATTATGAATGTTACTGTGGAAAGTACAAACGTATCAGATACAAAGGTATCGTTTGTGATAGATGTGGGGTAGAGGTAACAGAAAAGAAAGTAAGAAGAGAGCGAATGGGACACATTCGTTTGGTTGTACCTGTGGTACATATTTGGTTTTTCAAATCATTGCCAAATAAGACAGGATACCTTTTAGGACTTCCGTCCAAAAAGCTGGAATCTGTAATTTATTACGAACGATATGTCGTTATCAACCCAGGGCCGATGTTGGGAAGTGATAAAGAAGGTGGTAACTTCATGGATTTGATTTCGGAAGAAGAATACTTAGATATCATTGATAGTCTTCCGCCAGAAAATCAACAATTAGACGACAACGATCCTGAAAAATTCGTTGCTAAAATGGGAGCGGAAGCAGTGCGCGACCTTTTAGGTAAATTAGATTTAGACGAGCTTTCTTATGCATTGCGTCACCAAGCAGCGAATGAGACTTCTCAACAACGTAAATCAGAGGCATTGAAGCGTTTGAGAGTTGTGGAAGCCTTCCGCGATGGTCAGAAGCACCAAGAAAACAAACCTGAATGGGTGGTTATCCAATACTTGCCAGTAGTGCCGCCAGAGTTGCGTCCATTGGTTCCATTGGATGGTGGTCGATTCGCAAGTTCTGATTTGAACGACCTTTACCGTCGTGTGATTATTAGAAACAACCGTCTGAAAAGATTATTAGAAATCAAGGCACCAGAAGTAATTCTTCGTAATGAGAAGCGTATGCTTCAGGAGGCAGTTGATTCATTATTTGATAACTCCCGTAAATCTAACGCAGTTAAAGCAGAAGGTGGACGTGCATTGAAATCTTTAAGTGATATTCTTAAAGGTAAGCAAGGTCGTTTCCGTCAAAACTTGTTGGGTAAGCGTGTGGATTACTCAGGTCGTTCTGTAATCGTTGTAGGACCAAGTTTGAAACTACACGAATGTGGTATTCCAAAAGGAATGGCAGCAGAGTTGTTCAAACCTTTCATAATCAGAAAATTGATTGAGAGAGGTATTGTAAAAACAGTGAAATCTGCAAAAAAACTGGTTGATAGAAAAGAGCCAGTAATTTGGGAGATTTTAGAAAATATTATGAAAGGTCACCCGATCATGTTGAACCGGGCACCTACGCTTCACCGTTTGTCAATCCAGTCCTTCCAGCCTCGATTGATTGAAGGAAAAGCGATTCAGTTGCACCCATTAGTTTGTGGTGCATTCAACGCCGATTTTGATGGTGATCAGATGGCGGTACACTTACCGTTGAGTCACGCCGCTATTTTGGAGGCACAAGTGTTGATGCTTTCTGCACACAACATGTTGAATCCACAAGATGGTTCTCCAATTACGCTTCCTTCTCAGGATATGGTTTTGGGTCTTTACTACATTACAAAAGAAAAGGTCGGAACACCAGAGGAGCCAGTAAAAGGAGAAGGTGGAAAATTCTATTCTCCAGAGGAAGTAATTATTGCTTTCAATGAGGGAATGTTGGATTTACACGCGAAAATCACTTGTCGCATACAGGAAGAAGATATGGAGGGCAATGTAACAACTCGTCGTGTTGATACAACTTGTGGCCGTGTGATTTTCAATCAAGCAGTACCAAAAGGTATTCCTTTCGTCAATGCGGTAATGTCTAAGAAAGCATTGAAGGTAATGATTGGAGGCGTGATTCGTAAAGCGAATTTCGATGTGACAGCAGTTTTCCTTGATAAAATCAAAACATTAGGATTTAACTGGGCCTTCAAAGGTGGATTGTCATTTAACCTTGGTGACCTTATCAATCCTTCTATTAGAACCAAAACACTCGAAAGAGCGCAAGGTGAGGTGGATGAAGTTTGGGATAACTACCAAATGGGGCTTATCACAAACAATGAGCGTTACAACCAGATCATTGACCGTTGGACATTTGCCGATAATCGTGTGACTGATACTTTGATGAAAGAATTGGCAGCACACAAGCAAGGTTTTAACTCGGTATATATGATGATTGACTCAGGCGCGCGTGGATCCAAGGCACAAATTAAGCAGTTGTGTGGTATGCGGGGACTGATGGCAAAACCGAGAAAATCTGGTGATACAGGTGGAGCGATTATCGAGAACCCGATTCTTTCCAACTTCGTAGAAGGTCTTTCGGTATTGGAATACTTTATCTCTACGCACGGTGCACGTAAAGGTCTGGCCGATACGGCATTGAAAACGGCAGATGCGGGTTACTTGACTCGTCGTTTGGTGGATGTTGCGCAAGATGTTGTAATCATTGATGAAGATTGTCATACATTACGAGGTATGAATACTTCAGCTAAAGTCGAAGGTGATAAAGTTGTTGAAACTCTAGCCTTTAGAATTGGTGGACGATATGCATTGGAAAACGTGCTTCATCCTGAAACAAATGAAGTTTTAGTAGAAGCATCGGGTTATATCAGCGAAGACATGGCAGAGCACATCGAAGAAATCGGTGTTGAAGAGGTTGCTATTCGCTCTGTATTGACTTGCCAGATAAAAAGAGGTGTTTGTAGAAAGTGTTACGGTAAAAACTTGGCTTCTGGCCGTATCGCTGAAATGGGTGATGCAGTAGGGATTATCGCTGCACAGTCAATTGGTGAGCCGGGTACACAGTTGACATTGCGTACATTCCACGTTGGGGGTATTGCGACAGTTGGAAAAACGGAATCAGAAACGATTGCGAAATTCGATGGTATTGCAAAATTCGATGACTTGAAATCTGCAATCTCTAAGAATGAGCAAGGTGAAGCTGTAGAGGTTAACTTCTCTCGTACTTGTGAGTTCAAAATATTAGAACCAGGAACAAATCGAATCTTATTCGAATCACACGTGATTTATGGAGCTGAGGTTTTCATTAAAGATGGAGCTGAAGTTAAGAAAGGTGATAAGATTTGTAGCTGGGATCCATTTAATGCGACGATTGTATCTGAGTTTGGTGGGGTAACTGAATTTGAATCTATTGAGGAAGGGGTAACTTTCCGTACCGATAGAGATGAGGTGACCAGTAAAACAGAGAAAATTGTAATTGAATCTAAGAACAAGAAAAAGATTCCAACTATCAAAATTGTTGATAAATCAGGAGCAGTTCTTCGTTCATATACCCTTCCAGTAGGTGCATACATCAACATCGATGATGGTGATGCAGTAGTGCCGGGTCAGACCATTGTGAAGATTCCAAGGTCTATGGGTAAGATTCAGGATATCACGGGTGGTCTTCCACGGGTAACTGAGTTGTTTGAGGCACGTAACCCATCTAACCCAGCAGTTGTAGCTGAGATTGATGGTGTTGTAACCTTCGGAAAAATCAAGCGTGGTAACCGTGAGTGTATCATTGAGGCAAAAGATGGTCAAGTACGTAAATATTTGATTTCATTGTCAAAGCACATCTTGGTTCAAGATGGTGATTTCGTGAAAGCGGGAATGCCATTGTCTGATGGAGCAATTACGCCGAAAGACATTTTATCTATTCAAGGGCCATTCTCCGTACAGCAATATTTGGTGAATGGAATTCAGGAAGTATATCGTGCACAGGGGATAACGATTAACAACAAGCATATTGAGGTTATTGTACGTCAAATGATGCGTCGTGTTGAAATCTTGGATGCAGGCGATACTACTTTCTTGGAAGGTGAAGCAATCGAGAAATACGATTTCTTTGAGCAAAATGACTGGATTTTCGATAAGAAAGTCATCACTAAATCAGGTGATAGCAGCAAATTGAAACCAGGTCAAATCGTAACGGTTCGTCAGATTCGTGAAGAGAATTCATTCTTGAAACGTAATGATAGAAAAGGTGTTGATTCAAGAGATGCTATACCAGCAACTTCTAAACCAATCCTTCAAGGTATCACAAAATCTTCGTTAGGTACAGAAAGTTGGATTTCTGCGGCTTCGTTCCAGGAAACAACTAAAGTATTGAGTAGCGCAGCAATTGCAGCGAAGAAAGATGTATTGAACGGATTGAAGGAGAATGTAATTGTTGGTAAATTGATACCTGCAGGTACAGGTATGAGAAGGTTCGATGATATGGTTGTGACAACTGCCGAAGTTTACGAAGCAAACAAACAACGATATGAACTTTTGGAAGAAATGCAAGAAGCAGGAGTTGAGGAATAATCAACTTTAGTTGCATAATATAAATCCCGGATCTCGTAAGAGGTTCGGGATTTTTTTTTAAAGATGAGTCATCAGCCACATCCCGAATTTTGGTTGAAAAGCCAAGTTGTGGTGGCTCGGTTTTTAGAAAAAAATAAAACATCCCCAATTTAGGAGTGTGGCTCCCGCACGGTTAAAATTAAACAAACGATGACGCCACTAACGTGGCTTAAAAATCGTTGGTTTAACCATATTTCTACAAACGGTCGGGACTAGCGCCCCTGGTTGGCGCGAGCTATGCGTTTTTACAAAAAACTCATCAACACTTTCGGTATCACTACCAATTATTTTTTGTTGAATGTTAAAAGTTGAATGTTGAACGAGTCGCTCTGAGGATGCTCAATATCCAACTTTCATTATAGAACTTCCAACAAAAAAAGGAACATATAGCAATTTGGCATCATATATGAAGTATCTCTAATGTAATCCAAAAAATTTAGAGTTATGAACAGATTGCTACCCATATTGATTTTCATCTTACTATCCCAGATTGGCTTTGGTCAATACTATGAGGTAGGAGCATTTGTAGGCGCTTCAAATTATAAAGGCGACCTAAATGATGCCACAGCATTGGTTCCTCATGAATACAATCACGCACTCGGTGTGTCCGTTAGATACAATGCTTATCGCTACTTCTCAATAAAAGCAAACCTTTTCAAAGGTCAAATTTCTGGAGATGATGCAAATTCAAATTTTGTGGAAACACAGATGCGAAATCTTGATTTTAGAGCAAATATTGTTGAGTTTTCTACTCAATTTGAATTCAACCTTTTGCCTTATGCGATTCGCGAAGACAAAATAAGTGCTCCTTATCTTTTTGTAGGAGCAGGTGGAATGTATTTTAATCCACAAGCGCAAATGAGAGGAAATTGGTATGATTTGCAACCACTTGGAACAGAGGGTCAAGGTCATCCAGGACTTTCGGATGAAACACTATACAGTAAGTTTCAGGTGGTGATTCCGATGGGTTTAGGATTCAAATTTAGTTTAAACGAAAAAATAAATCTTGGTTTTGAATTTGGCGCTCGAAGAACTTTTACCGATTATTTGGATGATGTAAGTGGATTTTATCCAGATTTAGAAGCCCTTGCACAAGTAAATCCAAGAGCCGCCGAGCTCTCTTATAGAACGCCAGAGCAAATGCAAATGAATTTGCCAAATCCCACTGGTCAAGAACGTGGAAATCCAGATGATAAAGACTGGTACTACTTCATGGGATTTACGGTTTCTGTGAATATGACAGATAAGTACGGGTTAGATTTTGATGAAAAATATGATGTTTTCAAATCAGAAAATCGACCTCCTACAAAAGCAGAGCTGAAGGCATTGGCAAGAAAAAAACGCAAGAAACGTAGAAATCGAACTTGGAAGAAAATCAAAAAAGGTAAAAAAGTTGATGATATTAAAGGTCTTGGATTTTAAAGTTCAAATAAGAATTTAAGTATAATACATTCACCCCGATTTATACCTCTGAGGGATAGGAGCCGTTTGGTTTTTATCCCTCTTTTTGTTGAAAACTGGTTGCCTGATTTGGGTTAAAATACAACTCAAAAAAAATGGAGAAATCTTAGAAGGTCTAATGCGTGCGATTTTCATAGTTCAAAATGAATTTTGCTCGTGCTGTTTTCTATTAATAATATCGAAGCCGAGAGGAAGAGAATCCCAAAAAATCCGTTAAATCCGTGACCTAATTTATTATTTTTGCTTTCAAAAAGTATCAATGAGCGCAACCGCAGATATGCCATACTTCATCAATCCATCCAAAAATCTTTCAAAGAAAGAAAAGTTGGAGGCCTATGAAATCGCTGAATTATCCATCAATGCAAACTTGGATCAAGAGACGCATTTGATTATGAAAATGTCAACCATCAATTGCATCCTCAAAACCTATTTACCTTATTATTATTGGGTTGGTTTTTATATGGTACATGATGGAGCCTTGGTCGTTGGGCCATATCAAGGAACATTGGGTTGTTTGCATATTGATTTCTCAAGAGGGGTGTGCGGAAAAGCAGCACGTGAGCAGAAAACGCAATTGATAACTGATGTTCATGTGTTGGCGCAAGGCAAAGATCACATTGCTTGCGACCCCAATTCTCAATCAGAAATAGTCCTACCTGTTTTTGATAATGATAAAAATTTGATTGCTGTTTTTGATGTTGATTCTTCTTTAAAAAATTCTTTTGATGAGGTTGATCAACAGTTTTTAGAACGAATTTTGAAAAGACATTTTGAAGAGTTGCCACTATCAAAATAAGTTTTTTGAGATGATAGAAACGGAAGGGGAGTTGGAGAAATTAGTCAAAAAGTGAATTAAGAGAGGAGTTCCCTTTCCAAATCCTTTATCACTTTGAATAGTTCTTTTTTCATACGTTGTTCCTTTTTGTCCATTTGACCGAACTCATCCAAAAGTTCTTTTGTGAGCCCAAGCGCGTCGTCATTTCGATTTTGTCCTTTTAGAAAAAGCGCATATTCATAGCGATGTTTATAGTTTGAAAAATAGCCATCCATACTTTTGAAAGCGACTTCTGCTGTTTCTGAATCACCCGTGTAATGCAGTGCCCAAGCGTAGGCAATTTTTTCATCTGTTTTTTCAAAATGCTTTTCGTTTTCTAATTTCTTACCATAATCTACTGCTGTGGTGTAGTCTTCTTTGAGATAATGAACTTTCAATAATTTCATAAAAACCTCAGGGCTGTCAGCGTTGAATCCTTCCAAACAAGACTCGTAAATTTTGATGGCATCATTGTATCGTCCCTTTTCGGTGTACTCGTCACCAAGCCGAATTTTATTGTTAAAAGTTCCAGAAAATTCAGCTGCTTTTTCGAGTTTTTCAGTTTTATAATCAGGTTCGATGGTCGCTTTTACAGTTTCTGTAATGTCATCAATGGAAGGTTGATTGAACATATTGATGTACATATAAATCATCGAGCCAATAAATGGAAGAAAGAGAATCAAGAAGAACCACTTCATCTCTTTATCATTTTTGAACGCATGATAAATGCAGAAAAACTCCATCATAAATATTATCGGAAAGAGAAATCGAATCATAGTTTGTTTCTTTTGGTGGGATGAAGTTACGGAATGTATCCTATTTGTTAGAGAATACTTTAAAAGTATCCTCTAACTTCTGCGCAAGGTTTTTACTCCGTCATACAAATAATCTCAATTTTCACTGTTTTGCCAACCGTAAATCCTCCATAATTTGCACCAACACCAAAGTCTTTTCGTAAGATTTCTATGTTTCCAACGAAAGTCGATCCCTTGATAGTAAAAGGAATAGTAACCTCTTTGGTTACTCCGTGAAGTGTCAGGTTTCCCCGAGCAGTGTAGCCCATTTTTGAGTTGATAATATTCGTTGAAGTAAAACAAATCGTTGGGTATTTTTCAACATCAAAGAAATCTTCTTTGCGCAAGTGCTCGTCCCGTTTGGTGATACCTGTATTGATAGAATTGGCATCAATACAAACATTAAAAGATGCGTCAGAAAGATTTTCTCTGTCAAAATTTATCTCCCCTTTCATCCCTCCAAAACTACCTTTGACGGTATTGATTGCAAGGTTTTTAATCGAAAAATTTACGGTTGATTTTTCGGTGAGGATGGTTTGAGCTTCTATGTTTTGTAAAGACAAAATGAATAAGAGCGTGAGTAGTGAGTTGATGAATTTCATTGGAATAAAGTATGTGGAACTTGCAGTTCCGCGATTTAATAGAATCAAGTTTATGCAGAACTGAAGTTCTGCATACATTGAACAGGTGTTTTGGAATTTAGTTTTTTTATGGCTCCATGCTTTAGCTTGGAGTATTGAGGTGATTTGTTGAAGGCTTTAGCCGAAGATTATTATTGTACGGCTAAAGCCAAATAGTTTTGTAAATTTAACCGCCAAGCTAAAGCATGGCGCTATGAAGTTTCCAAAACAAAAAAGCCCTCCAAGCAATCGCTCGAAGGGCTTTTCTAATATCTAAAGTCTCGTATCTAAAGTCTGCTTCCTACAAGAAAGGAGCAATAACCAAAGCCACAACAGACATCAATTTCAATAAGATGTTCAAAGATGGACCAGAAGTATCTTTGAAAGGGTCACCCACTGTATCACCTACAACTGTTGCTTTGTGCGCATCAGAACCTTTGTAATACATTTTACCTTGGATTTCTACACCTTCCTCAAACATTTTCTTAGCGTTATCCCAAGCACCACCTGCGTTTGATTGGAAAATTGCCATCAATACACCACAAACCGTTACACCTGCCAACAAACCTCCCAACATTTCAGCACCACCACCGAAACCGATAACTACTGGAGAGATTACTGCTAACAAACCAGGAATAACCATTTCTCTAATAGAAGCTGTGGTTGAGATTTCAACACATTTGCTGTATTCAGGTTTGCCTTCTGCTGCATCAAATACTGCGCGGTCAGATGCACTCCACTCAGACATTTCTTTTCCTTCATTCTTTTTCATCATCGCCAAAGCAGCTTTCAATTCTGGAATTTCTTTGAACTGACGACGAACTTCCTGAATCATATCCATCGCCGCACGTCCAACTGCTCCCATTGACATGGCTGAGAAAACGAATGGTAACATACCACCGATTAATAAACCAGCCATTACTTTAGGTTGAGCAATATCGATAGAAGTGATACCTGCAGTTACCATGAAAGCCGCAAATAATGCCAATGCAGTTAATGCCGCAGAACCAATTGCGAATCCTTTTCCAATTGCTGCAGTGGTGTTACCTACTGCATCCAATTTATCCGTACGTTGACGTACTTCTTTTGGCAACTCTGCCATTTCAGCAATACCACCCGCGTTATCAGAAATAGGGCCATAAGCATCTACGGCCAATTGGATACCCGTGTTAGAAAGCATTCCTACTGC
>CALLVG010000104.1 GCA_938010715.1 uncultured Saprospiraceae bacterium | reverse complement strand
TGAACAAACACCATTGTTATCTTGTACTTCCATGAAAGTCGTACAGTAATCCCAATCGTTACATCCGTCACCTGGTACTTCTCCTACCCACAACTGAACAAACACTAATGTTCCAATATCATCACAATCGAAAATTACATTCGTTGTAGTTGGTACTGTTGTTACGTGGTCATCTGATGTGATGAAGCCGTCTCCGTTTATATCTTCTATTCTGTTGATTGCAAACTTGATGTCTTGGCAGTAATCGAAACTTGACGCATCGAAATCTGTTGCCCATGCTTCTACCATGCCTGATGCTGGCATCACATCAATACTCAATCCATTGTAACATACTGGTGTTGGTGCTTTTGCATCTACTACATCAAATGTAATATCAATTGTTGATGTGTTTCCACAATCATCTGTTACATAGAATCTCGCTGTATGCGTCCCTAATGGTAATCTTGTATCTATTACATCGTTACCACTAAACGTTGCACTTCCAAACGTTGATGAGAAAGCTGATAGCTCCCATCTCGTTGTTACTACATTTGTACATGCATCACTTACTTCTACTCCGATGTTTACTTGACCTGTACATGGGTCTTCATCCAAGTCTCCTCCTTGGAACTTAACATCTCCCTCGTATGATACTTCTGGTGCTGTGTTGTCAAAGATTTTAACATGTTGCTCCCATGAGTAGTAGCCTGTTGATGGATATTGAATCTGTGTTGGATTTGGTGTGTAAATCAATGCTGAACCTGTTGAACAGTATTCTCCATCATCTACTCTTCCGTCTCCGTTGCCATCTCTTTGTACCACTGTTGGTGCTGAGATTCCGTCATATTCACACCAGTTGATTACTTTCCATGTGATAAGGTCTTTACGACACTCATCTCCTGCAGGGCCTCCTGCATTGAATGGACGTGTTTCTTTACTGATTGCTAATAAGTCACAACCAATCTCTTCGAAGTCAATCTCGTCTGGATTGTTGTTATTATCACACTCGCCTTCAAAATCTGCTGGGAAAGTGATACAGTAAGAAGTTACTGGTTGTACCATGATTACCTGACGACATGAACCCAATGAACGGTTTCCACTTGCATCTACTGCACGGAAAGTTCTCGTTACGGTTCCTACGCCACAAAGGTCTAACTGGTTGTTTACTGATACATACTCTAAGTCTGCTCCACAGTTATCTGCTACTGATGCTGAACCAAACAAGGCGTCCAAATCTGCATCTGAATCATAATCTACATTCTCTGGTAACTCATCACAGTTGATCCATACGTCTGCTGGTGCAACACATAATGGACGTGATTTGTCTTCTACTAATACTTCGATCATACAATCGTTGTAGTTGTCGTTTAATGATGACGCAGGTCTCCATGTACAAGGCGCGCTTCTCATTTCTGAACAAAGCGGGCTAAAGTGTAGCCCATCTGCATTTTGTCGCGTCAATACAGCACCTGTCTTAGGTCCACAAGTCGCTAAGAAATCTGGATCCTCATCGTAAACACGTAAGATTACGTTTACTGTTGTTCCTATTTCTTCACAACAGAATTTAACGTCGTCATCAAACCATTCTTCTGGGCTTGGTGTACAACGACCACTTCTTTTGAAATTTACTTCATTTTCTTTATCAATGTTTGCATCGTCACAAGTTCCCAATTCCATCTTACGTACTTTGAAATATACGTTATTACAGTAATCGTAAGAACCTTCATCGAAGTATTTTGCATCTACTGATGTAACTCCATTTGTTGGTGAAGACAACGCTACTTGCGTTACTTCTCTACAAATATTGATTGGTGGAATACCATCAATTACGGTTACTTCTGCTGTTGCACTTGCACTATTACCACAAGCATCCTTTGCTTCTACTGTAATTGTGTGTACTCCCATTTCCAAATATGGACTTGGAATTCTATATCCCATTACATCTCCTGATGCATTTGTTACTGCAGTTGCTTCTCCTGCCGGAGTGAATACTCGTACTGACGTTACGCCTGCACACAAATCACTCACTACTGGAGGTGATATCAAACCACTTGATGCACAAGTTGTATGATTTCCATTGCTATTCGTTTGGTCTGAAATCAACTCTTGATCCGCAAGTGTTACTGTTGGACCTCTTTTGTCGATTACTTTGATTACTTGAATATCTGTCGTTACTTGACCAGTACACCAGTTCAATGCAGTCCAAGTACGTAAAATCTTGAATGTCTTGTCTGTTCCTTGTCCTGTACATGCTTCCAAGATTTGGTCGCTGTGCGTGAACGTATGATTACAAGCTCCGTGCTGTGCAAACAAATTCGGTACACCTGAACCAGACAACTCTAACAAATCAGCGTCCTCCAATCCATTAACTGGGTGAGCTGGTTGAGCTGCCAATGGTGGCGTTGTATTGAAATTTGGTGCTCTGTATAATGGATATTGTGGGCCTGGTGCAAATGGTCCTACCCATAACATTGGTGCAATGATACTTGGATCATTAATACATGGACCTGTCGCGCCACAACCTACTCTAATTGCGCTGATGTTGTGGATACATTCTGTATCTGTCTCATCTGTTGGCGTACCACATTGTCCGCTTGAGTCATTGATTGGATTATCAATGTTGTCATCATAGTTTGGATCTAAATCTACATCCAATGCTTCTGAATCTAACCAATATGCTCCTCCTACATAAGGCTCTTGACCTGGAAATAAATCACCACTTACTGTCGTATGACATGAACTCGCATCCAAAAATGCTGCATTCTCTATAATGAATGGGTGCAATGCTGTTGGTTCAGCGATATTTGGAAACAAATCATATTGCTCACATGTCCATGTAATATCGTCTGGAAATTCAATAAATGGAATGTAAACCATAATGGTGATGCCACACTCGTCTCCTCCATTTCCAGAATAATCTGAACTACCATAACGACGATCAATTCTTCTAGTATTAGTAAACCCATTGAATGTTGGGCAACCACCAGTAAGATCTTGAACATCTTCTGAAATTAAATATTCAGTTGGATCTGGATCACAATTATCTATCGCTGTTGGAGCAGGGATAGTTGATAAGTCATAGTCACATGGTACAAATACCAATGGGCCAGTTGTAAGTCCAAACCCACCTGTTGGGAAATAGAATACATCTGGGCCTGCCGATGGAACTGGCAAACCTAACTTATCTAATAATAAGATGTCACAGTCGAAAACAGGACCTGACTTATCTTCAATTAGAACAGAACCCCAACAAGAATTGATTACAGCTCCAGCTGCATCAAAAAGGGTTACTTTAGTTGTTAGGTTTTGACCTAACCAACTTGATCCACTAAATGAGATCATAGTCGTTTCATCAGTGACAGTTCCAGAAGCAACTAGTGAGTTACCTCTTTTAACTTCGATGAGTGCATTCGCAGCTTGACAAGTTCCTGCTGGATCGAATAAGTAAAAATTGCTGTTTCCTTCCAAAATCATGTCAAGGTTAAGATTAACCTCGCATGCGAAAGGATTTGCCAAATTCGATGGTGCTATAGACACCTGAACATTGTCATTGCAAGCTAACGAACACTGTGCCTGCGCCGTACTGCTTGAAAGCAGTCCGAAAGCAAGCATCATCATCCACACTAACGAACGTTGAAAAGTAAAATTCGTTTTTTTCATAAGATTACAATTTGTTAAATAGATGTTAGAAATTATAATTTGATTAATAAATTAAAAGCGTATTATCCTAAACGAGTATAAGCACTCAGCCAATAGTTTAGCAGAGTGCTTAATCCTTGCAACAACAAGAATTAAATTTTTATAGTGAAAGCAAATCAATAGATGGGAATCAACCAGTTTGTACTTCTGAGCTATGGTGACCATAGATACAGATATTTAAATTATGGAGATCACTCCATAATTATTTTTTTTACAATTTCAGAACTACAAATAAACTCGGATTAGGGGAAAATAGATTGGATTGTGTGTGTAAGTTTTGTAGTCCACGGGATTCCTTTTTTTCCAGAATGCTTTACAAAGCTATTTCAACTTGTTCAATTCACAAAGTTTTTATTAATAAAATTCTGTTTGAGGATTTAAATTAATAAAATCAAGATATATATGAACAGACTAAAGATTCAACCATGCAAAGGTAGGATATCCTTCAAGGATTAGCCTACCCTAAATGGGGTATTTTAGTGATGAAAATGTTAGTTAATCTCAATTAAACTAAATCATTTTCATAAGCAAGTTTTAACAAGGCAGCAGTATTACTAACACCTAATTTTCGCATAATGTTCTTGCGATGTACACTTACCGTTTGATCACTAATATATAGCGCTTGTGCTATTTGCTTATTACTTAACGCCTGAGAGATAAGCTGTAAAACCTCTATCTCACGAGCCGTTAGATGATATTTTTGCATAAACTTATGCACAAAAGCAGTTGTATCCTTTTTCCCTTTTGGCCCATCTTCACCCGGAAGGAGATTAATAATCACTCCATCTCCGAGGTAAGTCCTTCCCTCAATCACTTCATCAACTGCTTCAAAAATTTCATCTATTGGGTTTCCTTTTAAAAGATACCCGTCTAATCCTGATTTAAAAGCGGACTTCACGATCTTTGGATCATCAAACATTGTCAGCGCAATAATTCTTAAATCAGGGTATTTATTTTTTAACTTAGGGATAAGACCGAGGCCGTCTCCTTCTGGAATATTCAAATCAAGGAACAATAATTCAGCATCTGATACACGAAGAGATTTTTCCAACTCTTTACCAGTTCCTGCAATTGCCACTACTTCGAATTCTCTTTCCTCGCTACTACTGAGAATGGTCCGAAGCCCTTCTACAAAAATCTGATGGTCTTCTGCTATTACTACTTTCACGATGCTTTATTAATTGATTAAATTATTATAAAGATTTCTTACATACTATTAATGCAAAAGCCCTTCCAAATTCAAACAAATTAAGTAGCAATAACTACAATCCTAATACAATAAGTACTTAAAAATCAGCGAGTTAGCAATTTACTAATTGATACATAGCGCATTAAACATTAAGAGTAAATTATATGTAAAAAGTAATATTTTTTTTTAAAAAAAACTTTTTTCTAAAGCTATAATTATTCAATCAAGTTAGCAATGAATCTACCTACTACTTTTTCGACACTAAAAGAACCCTGTCCAACGAAAAACCGTCTTGCAATTACGTAATTTGCAAGACGGTCTATACATCAATTAAGATAGGTTCTTTCTATTTTGTAAGAATCATTTTTCTTGTTTCAACTCCAAAATCTGTTGATATTTGGTATTGATAAATTCCACTATGATTTAATTCAGAATGATTTATTTCAAAAGAATGGTAACCTGCTTCGCATTGTTTATTCTTAACCAAAACTTTCTTTCCTGAAAGATCATAGACCAAAAGCTGTGCACTTGATGCTTCTGTCAAATTGAAACGAATGGTAGTTTCGTTTGAAAACGGATTCGGACTGTTTTGATACAACACAAACGCATTTCCTGCACTTTCTTCATTGAAGTTAAGTGTTAAGGGTCTAACAGTTAAGGATGCATCATAAGCCTCTGCAGCTGTTAACTCAGAAGTGATATCAAATACTTTATTCGTTTTAATGGCTCTATTTGCTTCAACTTCTATTTCAAACAAGATATCATCTTTATTTAAATTGAGTGTTCCATTCCAGCTAAAGGTCAAAACTCCTGACTCGTTGATAAAATAATTGTCTTCATTAAGATTGTCGAGTGCAACTCCATTGATTCCAAGTATTCTTATATCTGAATTGATTGGCGATAGCGTAAACTGCATTCCTTCCAAATCAATAACATCTTGAACATAAAGAGGGATAGTTGAAATCTCTCCTGCATCTAAACTAGTAGTACTTGCTCGCAAAGCCAAGGGATCTTCTGAACGGTCTTCAATACCATTTGCTTGAATAACAAAGCTATTATCCACATCCCCCATTTTATATGCGATAAAGTCAACTGTTTTATCTGTTTCAAATTTAGAGATCGTTGCCTTGTGTGGAATTGGATTTGCCCATACGTCTGCTATATCAAATTGAAAATCCGCAGGTACAAATTCCCAAACCTTTTGGTTTTGGAATTCTGTAGAAACTCTCAATACAATTTTTCTTACCCCTACGATATCAAGCGTAGAGATTGTCCCTGAGTTGTTAACATCTGCTGCTAAAATCTTATATGGCGTATCCAACAAGTCAACATTTAAGACATGCTTTGATATTTTCACAATATCAATTGTAGAAACTCCTTCGTACACAGATTCTGGTTTGTCTGCTCTTATAATATACTTTTCACAAGTAGTTAAATCTGAGAAAGCATAATTCCCAGTTTGAGCTTGTACAGCTTGTGAGTTTGTAGGGGTACTGATTTCTAAAGCAACTCCTCTCAATAAATCACCATCTTCTCTGGAAACTTTTCCTCCAATATCAGCTAATGGTTGTTGAGCCAGACAAATCTCATCATGTGGTACTGCTTCAAATACATTTGGCTGCATGATTGAAAGGTTGGTATTTCTCATCAAAACATCATACATTCTGGTGTTTTTGATTTCTGCTTTTTCGGCATCTGTTAAGTGCGGATCGTTTTGATAAAAATAACGGTCACCGTCTCTCAAATTTTGGAACTGCTTGGCAAGCACTCTAATGACTAATTCACCAAAAATGGAACTTGGCATTCTTTCCTCTGACAACATACCGACCCAAGGATCAATGTTATTTACAGAACCGTATAGCGTTTCTAGTGCATCAGCAATGTTGGCATTTGAGTTAATTTCTGAAAAACTTGAAACTCGACCCATTCCATAATGCTCTCTGATAGTATTGTAATCAGGCACTCCTCGCTCTCGCCCTCTGTTTATATTAATGGACGCTAAGTCAACTCCTAACGAACCGGTTTCTGAAAAAAGAAAGTTACGAACATCATCCAAGAGTTTAGCGTCAAACTTTTGTTGCGCTTGAGCTCCCATTCCCTTAAGGTACGGCTCCAAACCACCAACCTTCGTGATTTCAAGTGGATTAAAAAAAGCATCTTTCAGCCTAAGGTGCCCTTCAGGAATTGGATTACCGTCATTATCTAACCGTAAAATAGTTCCGCTCAATAAAGTATGCCCCATTCTAAATGCAGTAACTGTAAAAACATTAGAGATACCTGCATTTACAGTTCGGTCATATCCTTGATAATCTGGCAAATGGATCCCCATTGTAGGTAGCCATTCTTCATAGATAATGGCATTCATGATTGCAACGGTGCGCTTTCTTGCTTCTTGATATAAGCGTTCATCACGCCAATTTAAATGCACTACTCTTAGCTCATCACAAATTCTATTATGCTCTCTAATAAAAATAGTATGCAAACTCGTCAATAATGGATTTTCATTACCACGCACATCGCCAGCAATGAAATGCTTAACAGATAACCCAACTTCGTCTTCCATGTGGGGAGCACTAGGGTCAATATCCGAATCAAACTGCCCAGTTATTGTATTAAAAGGCAATAAACCGCCGTCAGATGTTTTTAATTTACCATGAACATAAGTTCTTAACCACTGTGACCTTTCCTGGTTGTGGCCATAAAATGATGACCCGTCTATGAAAGCAGTGGTAATATTCTGAATCATTCTTGGATTGGAGACATCTTCCCCTGTGCCGTCAATATGATTTGTTCGACTCATTGGAATCATTGCTTGGCCAAGTGAATCTGGGTCAAACCAAGGATCTCCAGTAGGAATATTGATAGATAAGTCTTCGGTTTGGTCTGATGGTGTAATAGTAATGTCATGATCAATAAATTGACCAAATGCCCACACATAATCACTCAAACTCATCACATCTGGCAACAAACTATCCTGACTAAAAAGAAGATTACTAATTGTTCTCGGATTAGGTCGATTTTGACCAGTAGGAGCACCCATGCCGTCAGAATACTCAAGAGAGGTCTCTATTTCTAATGGCTCAAATACAGAACCCCAAGTTGGGTTGTCCAAATTATTACCTCTTCCATCGTAACTACGAAAATTTTGACCAAAAGAACTTACAACTGTGAGGGTTGCGAAGATCAAACATAAAAGTATGCGATACATCGTATATATATTTTTTTTTAATCCACGGGAAAATAGGATATCTGTGGGGACAGAATTCTCTAAGAATTAATTTACTTTTCGGATTTTAGGAATTTGGGCTGAACGATTCAGCAAAGACAAATATAAGCCAATTACAATTGGCATGTAAAACTTTCAAATTATTTTTTTCGCTATTTGTACATTATACCTTCATTCAGGGATTTTTTAACTTTTCAGAAAAATGAAATTCTTAAAGAATTTATTCCTCTTATTTTTTTCTAAAAAATATGCCAATTGGAACTCCAGTAAAATTAAAATGTTCACGTATCTGATTTTCCAAAAAGTTTTTATATGCCTCAGACAAATGCTTCGGGTTATTACAGAAAAAAGCAAATGCAGGGAAATAGGTTGGAAGTTGTGTAATATATTTGATTTTCACATAGCTTCCTCGGTGAGCAGATGGTGGACTACGCTCAATTATCGGCAAAATTGTATTATTCAAAACCGAAGTTTTTATTTTACGGTTTCGATTTTCATAAACCTGCAAAGCGACTTCTATTGCTTTATAAATTCTTTTCTTTTCTAAAACCGATACAAATAAAACTGGCATATCATCAAAGGGCTTAAAGCGATTCAATACCTCAGTTTCAAAATCACGAGCCGTGTTCGTCTCTTTCTCAATCAAATCCCACTTATTCACAATGAGAACGACCCCTTTATTTCTTTTTTGTGCTAAACTAAAAATACTCAAATCTTGGCTCTCTACCCCATCTTTTGCATCAATCATCAAGATACAGACATCTGATTCCTCCAAGGCTTTAATGGCTCGCATGACAGAGTAAAATTCCAAATTCTCATGCACTTTGGCTTTTTTACGAATACCAGCCGTATCAATCAATAAAAAGTCTTTACCAAACTTATTGTAGCGGGTATGAATAGAATCACGCGTTGTACCAGCAATATCTGTAACGATGTTACGCTCCTCGCCTACCAAAGCGTTCAAAAAGGATGATTTACCAACATTTGGTTGTCCCAAGATGGCAAACTTTGGTAAATCCGAAGTATCCTCTTCTTCCACTTCAATATATTCAACTACTGCGTCTAATAGTTCACCCGTACCTGAGCCAGTCATGGAAGAAATAAAATAAGTTTCTTCTATACCAAGGCTCCAAAATTCATTGGCCTCAAATTGACGCTGGTTGTTATCAACTTTATTCACCGCCAAAAAAACTGGTTTATCTGTTCGCCGAAGTAATTGAACAACTTCTTCATCCAAATCGGTGATACCCGTCGTGACATCTGTTACAAAAACAATCACAGAGGCTTCTTCAATAGCGATCCTGACCTGATCTCGAATGGCAACCTCAAAAATATCTTTTGAATCTGGGACAAAACCACCTGTATCGACGACTGTAAATGTTTTTCCATTCCAATCACAAGAACCATATTGGCGATCTCGTGTGACACCACTTGTATCATCAATAATCGCCTGTCGCTGACCGATCAGTCTATTGAAGAATGTACTCTTGCCCACATTGGGTCTTCCTACGATAGCTACTATGTTTCCCATTAATCAATTAAATATTACTCAAAAACTCCAGCTCTCTGCTCACTTTTGATGCTTTCAAAAAAGTATATAATCTGATGGATTGATTGGTTTTCCTTTGTACCAAAGTTCAAAGTGAAGATGCGGCCCATCAGACAATGTACCTGTGTTGCCGATAATCGCAATCGCTTCTCCTGCTTTGACTATATCCCCTGTTGTTTTCAACAGTTTAGAATTATGTTTATAAAATGATATTACATTATTTGCGTGTTGAATACAGAGACTATGACCTGTTTCCATTGTCCAATCTGCGCTTACAACTACCCCTTCCAAAATTGCTTTGACTGGGGTGTTTTTGGGTGCCAAAACATCAATACCAAAATGCTTTTTTTCTTTCATAAAACCAGCACTTATTTCTCCATTCAAAGGCGCCGTAAAATGAATTTGTTCCAACCGCTGCTTAATGACTTCTCTTTCTTTTCCTTTCGCTGAAACTTGCCTTATTTCTTCCAACTGTACTTCTCTTCGCAGCTGTTCGTCTTCGGCTATTCTTTCTATCTGAATTAAACTATCGTGAAATTCGGAAGCTACTTTTTCTTCTTCTGCCATCGGTTTTATATCACCTACCAGTATTTTCTTAAAATTTTCAGCATACTTTTGGTGAGCATCCATTGTCTCTTCCATCTCGGTTATTTGCCTATTGAGGGCAATGTACTCCGCTGAAGCCTTGTAATCGGCATAACCAGGTATATATCGCTTTAAAGGTGTAAAGATAATCGAACCAAGCACCAACAAAGCCGTGCCAACAAGGACAACACTTATCAAAGTGTAGATATTTAAAAGACTCAAACGATAAGACGAAATCTCCTCAAATGTTTCGTCGTTTGTTACAACCAAACGATAGGTATTCTTGAGATGCTTTTGTAAATCATCTAAACGTTTGCGTCCGCCTTTTTCTTTCTTGTTTTCCATAGTTGTGATTTATAATTATAAACTGTTGAAAAACTCCTTTGTAGTAAAAAAGTGTGTAAAACTACGCTTAGTAGTTTGAATTACTAAAACATTGGTTGTTAATTGTTTACAAAGGTTTTTTTGACGAAACTGAATTATCCTGTTTTATAAATGAATGTCTTACCAAAAAAGATATTCAGAAAGAGCATCAACTTCAACTACCGACGATAACATTTGTAGGTACTCTTTCATTTTGAATAGACTAAAAAAAAACATTCAAATTTACAAAATATCAGTCTCTATTGAGGAAACCACCTCATGGCTTTTCGAACAAGTTCCCTTGCTTTGCCAATGGAAGCAACCGAAATGATTTGCGGTGGTAAAGTGTAATACCGTGTTCAACAATAGCATCACGGTGCGCTTTGGTTGGATACCCTTTATTAGTCTCCCAACCATACTGAGGATGTTTTTTTGCTAAGCGTTTCATGTAGTCATCCCTATAAGTTTTAGCCAAAATCGAAGCTGCTGCAATTGAGGCATATTTACCATCACCTTTGATAATACATTCGTACGGCAAATCTTTATAAGGATTGAAACGATTGCCATCGATCAAAAGCAATTCTGGTCTTACTTTTAATTGATCTATGGCTCGATGCATTGCCAAAAAAGAAGCATTTAGGATATTAATTTGGTCAATTTCTTTAGGTTTTACAATTCCAACAGCCCAAGTAATTGCTTCCTTTTCAATAATAGGTCTTAATTTTTCTCTATCCTTTTCCGAGAGTTGTTTCGAATCGTTTAATCGCTTATTTTTAAATCCTTTTGGTAGGATTACCGTTGAGGCAAAGACTGCTCCAGCAAGACATCCACGGCCCGCTTCATCGCATCCAGCCTCTATGTTTTCATTAGAGAAAAAAGAATATAACATTACTTATTAAGTATGTATTGAAATTTTAAAAAATAATGATGATATTGCATTTTGTGACAGTTAAAAAATGACGCAAAACAAAAAATGCCCCGAATGAATCGCAACACAATAACAACAAATGTTTCAAAAAATCATAGTGAGCGCACTGTTTATTCTGGTGGCTGCCTCCGCAACTACAGCTCAATCACAAATAACGGAAATAAATGGACGTGAAGTCAAATTTAATGCCGACGGTACGTGGAAATATGTAGATAACGACGATTACGAAGATAAGGATAAACCTGACAGCTCTGATAGAGAAGAAGAACGTAAAAATAAAAGAGCTACTCAAGCATCCGAAGAGTTTGATTCTCGCAGATCAGATTTAAAACGTAGAAAAACCACAAGAGCATCTTCAAGAAAAAATTCCAAATGTTCTGACCTCATCAAAGCAGATTTCATGCTTGATTTATCTGGAATCCAAACAGTAAGCGAAGAAGTATTTATTATTGGAAAAAATTCATTTTTCATGAATTGGAGTAATAATAAAAAGGAAGGGCTTATGCTTGTTATTCAGTTTAAAACAACCCAGTGCATTTCAAATACAGATAAAATTTCTTTCTCTTTTAGAGATTTATCCGAAAATTTCACAGTTTCAAATATCAGTAAAGACAATTGCTACGGTCTGATACAGATCAATGACGAAAAAGCAATGCGCACTTTAAAATCTGCTAAAATAAAGAGCATTTCAATTAGAACAAAGCAGGGCATTTCTACTGACTATCTTACCGAAACCGCAGCCAAAGATTTCCTTGAATCCACCAAGTGTATTTACCAAGCAAGTATGTCAAATTAACGCCAGAGTTCGTTTAAATATTAGATAATTATCATCTTTGAGGAAAAATAAACCTTTTCCATGAAGTACAGCTCCCTGTCTTTCCTTTCTATTTTATTTTTCACATTTATTTCCTGTAATAAATATATTCCACCTCAACCTCCCAAACTAAAGACAACGACTAAGTCCAAACCCAAAAACATCATTCTGATGATAGGTGATGGCATGGGGGTCAGCCAAATCACCGCTGGAATGTATAGAAACGGGAACAAACTGAATCTTGAAAGAATTAAAACAATTGGGTTACACAAAAACTCTTCTTCCGATAATTTGGTAACGGACTCTGCTGCTGGCGCAACAGCTTTTGCTACTGGCGTAAAAACCTACAATGGAGCTATTGGAGTAACGGCTGACTCTATCCCAATCGAAACAATTCTCGAAAAAGCAAAGAAAAACAACATGGCAACAGGCTTAGTTGCCACATCCACAATTGTACATGCCACTCCTGCCTCCTTTTTCGCACATGTAAAAAGTCGAAAAATGTATGAGGACATCGCAGAATCTTTTCTGAAAGGAGATGTGGATTTTTTTGTAGGAGGAGGGTTAAAATATTTTACCAATAGAGAAAAAGACGATAGAAATATAATGGAGGAGCTAAAAGAAAAAGGCTACCAGATGTCTAGTTATTTTGAAAAGGACTTTTCAGATGTAAAAGTAGATTCAACTAAAAAGTTTGGCTATCTAACGTCTAGTTCAGATCCACTGACTGTTGAGCAAGGCCGAAAATACCTAACTCCTGCTACTCAAAAAGCAATTGATTTTTTGAATAATAGATCTGACGATGGATTTTTCCTAATGGTAGAAGGTTCACAAATAGACTGGGGCGGGCATTCCAACAAAACTGATTACATTATTAGCGAAATGATTGATTTTGACAAAGCCATTGGCGCAGCACTTGATTTTATTGAAAATGATAAAGAAACATTGCTCATCGTCACGGCAGATCATGAAACAGGAGGATTTGCTATAAATCAGGGTTCAACAATGGATACCATAAAGGGAGCCTTTACGAGTGACTATCATACTGCAGCCCTGATACCTGTTTTCGCAAAGGGTCCTGGCGCTGAACTTTTCAATGGGATTTATGAAAATACTGCCATCTATGACAAAATGAATAAATTGATGAACGCTAAGTCTCCAAACTAATTATTTAGTCTCTCGAATAAATGTTAATAAGTCAGATTTACAAAAAAACCTACTAAAGGTTTCTTTGAATTAACAGATTCTTTAGATATTCGTATCCCGATAGCAGCGTTAGGCAGCATAATTTGTATGCTTTTCGTTCTAAAAACAAAATAAAATCTTAAACCACTTTTTTTTAAACAACGTATAAATATAAACCCACAAACGTTTGCTATCCATTAGCATCACTACGAGGAAATGTATGGGTTTCTCCTAATCAAGAAATCAAGTCGGATATTTCAAATAAAAAAAATAAAGCATGTGTATCGAAAGATACCTATAGGTCTTAGACGAATATTCTTAAATCTAATAAAGTTGAACATTCAAATATTTCGCGTTCAAACTTTCTATTTTCTAACTTAAATCATAACCTGTTATGAAAAAATTCTCACTAGTTCTTTCGATGGTACTTTTTACTATCGGTTTTGCAATGGCGCAAAGAACGGTAGTTGGCCAGATTACTGACCAAAATGGTGAAGCACTTATCGGAGCGACGATCCTTGCACAAGGAACGGACAGCGGTACGGTGACTGACATCGACGGAAAGTACTCTGTTAACGTACCGAACGGTGCTAATGCTTTAGAAGTTAGCTACACTGGATACGAAACTCAAGTCATTGAGTTGGGTGCTTCTAATGTAGTAAACATTTCTCTTTCACAAGGTGTCTTACTGCAAGATGTTGTTGTAACTGCACTTGGTATTTCGAGAGAGAAAAAATCTCTTGGATACGCTGTTACGGAATTAGATGGTGAAGACCTTTCTAACTCAAGAGAGACTAACATTATCAACTCGCTTTCTGGAAAAGCTGCTGGTCTTCAAATCCAAGGTAGCCCTTCTACATTAGGAGGTTCTTCAAGAATCACGATTCGTGGTGCTAACTCATTTTTGGGTGACAATCAGCCATTATTTGTAATTGACGGAGTTCCGATTAACAACTCTAACTTTGCTACGAATAGCCAAATGCGTGGTTTTGGAGGTGAGACAGACCCTTATGACTATGGTAACATGGCTCAGGATATTGACCCTGAGAGCATCGAAACTATGTCTATTCTTAAAGGCGCTTCTGCGACTGCACTTTATGGAAGTCGTGGTGCAAACGGTGTAATCTTGATTACTACTAAAAGTGGCGCAGGCTCAAATGGAATTGGTATCGACTTTAATTCAAGTGCTTCTTGGGAGACAGTTGCTAACTTAATCCCACACCAACAACAATATGGTGGCGGTTCTTCTAATCCTAATACTACACATGGATTCAATGAAGTAAACATTGACGGTACGACATTCTTGTACCCTTCTTATTCAAAAGATGGATCTTGGGGGCCAAGATATGAGAACCAAATGGTTCGTCACTGGGATTCATGGGATCCTCAAGCTGCAAACTTTGGCGAAACAAGACCATGGGCTGCTCCTGGAGCTGACTACACTAATTTCTTCGAAACTGGACAAACACTACAAAACAGTGTTGCACTTTCTGGTGGAGACGACAAAGGTTCTGTTAGAATTGGCTACACCAATACAAACCAAAAAGGAACTTTTCCTAATGCAGAATTGAAGAGAAATGCTCTTACCATCAACTCAAATTATCAATTGCACGAAAGATTGAAAGTTGGATTAGCTGGTAACTACATCAGAACTGATGCTGAAAATAGAAATATCACTGGTTACAATAACGGTAACCCTATGCAAGCATTTACGCAATGGTGGCAAACACAACTTGACTTAGATAGATTGAGAAACTCTACTAACTATGTAGATGGTAGTCAATATACTTGGAATGCTCAAGGACCACAAAAGGATGCGGACAATAACTTATTGTTCTTTGACAATTCTCCTACTTTCTTCGATAACCCTTACTGGGTTAGAGAAAATTATCTACAGGAAGATACTCGTAACAGAATGTTCGGTAACTTCAATGCTAGCTTGAACCTAATGAAAGGTTTAGACTTGATTGGACGTGTTGGTACTGATTTTTACCAGTTCTCTACAATGGAAGGCGTTCCGATTGCTTCTGTTGAAACAGCGCAATACGCTGAGGTTGAGCGTAGATTCCAAGAAACAAATATGGAATTACGTTTAGCATACTCTGAGAATTTCGGAAATCTTTCTTTTAACGGTTCTGTTGGTGGTAACAGAATGAAGCAATTGGAAAGAAGAACTGAATTAGAAACAGTCGGTGGTTTGAGTTTGGATGGTTTTTACAACATCAAAAACTCAGCAGCAAGTGCTTTTATTGAAACTGAAGAGTTTAACAAAGGTATTAACTCTATTTTCGCAACTGCTTCTTTCGGATTCAACAACTGGTTGTATCTTGATTTGACTGGTAGAAATGACTGGTCTTCTACATTGGATCCAAATAATAATTCTTACTTCTACCCATCTGCATCTTTGAGTGCAGTATTGACTGACTTGCCAGGCATGGGTAATACAGGTGCACTTTCTTTTGCAAAAGTAAGAGCAAGTTGGGCACAAGCTGGAAATGATACAGATCCATATAGAACAGCTAACGTATTTAACCCACAGGTACCAAATCAAGGAAATTTCCCTCGTTATGGTGTACCAAATGCAAGTAACAACCCATTATTGGTTAATGAGTTGACGACAGAGTACGAAGTTGGTGTTGACTTAAGATTCCTTAATAATCGTATCGGTCTTGACGTTGCATATTACAATAGATCTACTACAGACCAAATCTTTGAGGTTCCTTCTTCTGCAGCAACTGGTGTTACTTCACGTATCTTAAATGCTGGTGAAATGCAGAATTCAGGAGTTGAAATGATGTTGAATCTTAACCCAGTTAGAACAAAAGACTTCAATTGGGATATTGGAATCAATGCTGCTCGTCAATACAACAAAGTTATTTCTTTGATAGAAGGTGTTGAAAGTATTGCTGAAGGAAACACTTGGGCTGCTTCTTTGAGAATCTCAGAAGGATTCGGTTACATGGGGCTATTCGGTCAAGACTTCGTAAGAGAAAATTATGAAGAAGATGCTGATGGGAACATCATCCGTAACGAAGGTGAGCCAACTGTTGATGAAGATGGTAACTACGTTTTCACATCAACTCGTGAGTACTTAGGATCTGCTATTCCTGATTGGATTGGTGGTTTCAACACAAGAATAAACTACAAAAACGTTTCTTTAAGTGCATTATTTGATTTCCAAGAAGGAGGTGTAATTCACTCTACTTCTTTACAGTGGTCTAAATACTCTGGTATGCACCCTGAAACAGTATCTTGGAATGGTGTAGATGACATTCGTCAAACTGGTTTAATTTTGCCAGGTGTTAAAGCAGATGGTTCTGCTAATGATATCGCAATTGATCCTCAGACTTACTTCCAAACTTACTGGAACAGAGCTGCACCTAACGTTTATGATGCTTCTTTCTTGAAATTAAGAGAAATCAGATTAGACTATACTATTCCTAACAAAACTTTAGGAACGAAGTACATGAAAGATCTTAGAATTGGATTGTACGGTAGAAACCTTGCTATCCTTGCTGCTGATTTACCATACCTTGATCCTCAAAACATCACAGGTGCAGGTAACACTCAAGGTCTTGAGAATGCTCAGATTCCATCAAGCCGTTCATTCGGTGTGAATATTGGATTCAGACTTTAATCTTTATTATTTTAACTAAAAAAACATTTTAATTATGTTTAAAAAAATAAAATTAAGCTTAGCGTTAATAGCTGGTCTGGCAACGTTTGGTGTTTACAGTTGTGGTGACGGATTGGCCGAACTCAATGTAGATCCAAATAACCCTACAAGTGTACCAGTGGAGAACCTGATAACGCAGGCTCAACAACAATTAAATAACAGAATGTGGAGTCGTGGAATCAATGCCGAATGGGGTATGTTGATGGTTCAACACTGGGCTCAAAATGAATACGCAGAAGAATCTCGCTATACCGTAGATGGTAACGACTTCGATTTGGAGTGGTTAGATCTTTATGCTGATGTATTGAATGAGTTGAATGTTGCTAAAGGTTTGGTTAATGCTAATGATGGTCTTTCTGCTGCACAGAAAGCAAATCAATTGGCTGTAATTTCTCTTATGAGAGAATATACTTTCCACAACCTAACGGACATGTATGGTGCTTTACCTTACACAAGCGCATTGAATCCAGAAGAAAGCCCACTTCCAACTTACGATAGTCAAGCTGACATCTATAACAGCATTGTTGCTAATGTAACTGCTGCTGTAAATAGTATTGACGCTGGATCTGCTGGTTTCACGACTGGTGATGCTATCTTCAACGGAAACATGGGAGCATGGAAAAAATTCGGTGCTTCATTCTTGATGCGTGTAGCAATGAGAATGTCTAACGTAAATGAAGGAAAAGCAACTGATGTAATGAACGGCATTAATGCTGCTGATTTGATTACTACCAATTCAGACAATGCACTTTTTGTATTTGATGCAAACCCTGACATTGCAAACCCACTTTTTGTTGATGCAAATATTGACGGTAGAGATGACTTCGCTGTTTCTGATGTATTGATTGATGGTTTGAATGCAATGAGCGATCCTCGTTTATTAGTTTATGCAGACACAACCAATAGCGGTACATACGTTGGTATGCCTTATGGTTTAACAGATGGAGAAGCCTTTGATTTGAAATCAACTACTTCTCGCCCTAACCCTGCAGTACGTGAAGCAACAGTTCCTGCAATCATGATTGATGCAGCAGAAGTTAACTTCATGTTAGCGGAAGCTTACGAAAGAGGTATTCTTTCTGGTAACGCAGCAGATGCTTATGCAGCTGGTGTTACTGCTTCAATGGAATACTGGGGTTTCAATGATGATGCTGGTGCTATCACTGCTTATATTGCAGCTAATCCATACAATGGAATCCAGTCAATCGGTATGCAAAAGTGGATAGCATTCTACACGAATGGACCACAAGCATGGGCTGAGCAAAGACGTCTTGACGTTCCTGCATTATCAGTTCCTGCAGCAGCTACCAATCCTGTTATTCCGGTTAGATTACCTTATCCAATTTCTGAACAAGAAAGAAATGGTACTGAGTTAGGTAAAGTAACAAGTAACCCGAATGATTTGAGTACAAAGCTTTGGTGGGACGTAAACTAAGTTTTCGTTTTACTAATTAGACTTTATTGATATAAAGGCAATCTCCTTCACAGGAGGTTGCCTTTTTTGATCTTGTTAAAATCACGACAGTTGCATTTATTAAAAAAAACTTAACTTGTACCTGTTGGTTTTAAATAGAAATCATTGTACAATGAAAAAGCAATACTCTTTTATATTTCTCACATTAAGTCTATCAATCTTCTTTTTTAGTTGCAAAAAAGAAGCACCTATAATCACGCCGCTTAATACGACAGATGGTTCTTCCAAAGTCATTCAAGATGATTTTGAAGGTACCCCTATCGTAGTAATTGGCAATTCCAGAAATCAATTCATGATAGCCTATGAACGGACTTTGGAAGATGGCACCTTGATGGATTTTACTGTTGAGCAAAGAGCATTGCCTATTGTAATGAAAGATACAGAAGGCAATCTTTGGGATTTGGAAGGTCATGCAGTAGAAGGCCCTCGTAGTGGCGAAAGATTAAAACCATTAAACTCATACATCGGTTTTTGGTTTGCATGGGGCACAATGTTTCCAGGCATAGAAATGTATGATGGAACACCCTATACCGGTAATTTTGTACAGGAGCCACCTTCTCAAGGTTGGACTTTACCCAAGGAGCGAGTACTAACTGTTTTGGGACAAGATGGAATACCTGCTATTGATGAACCCAAATTTGAGACCTTTAATTTAAGAACAAGTATTGATGATGGATTCTTTATTGACGATCACGAATTAGTAATCGGTGTGACTGTAAATGGTACTACCCGTATTTATCCTCACGCTATTCTCAACTGGCACGAGATCGTGAATGACCGTATTGATGATTTCTACTTTTCGTTATCATTTTGTCCGATTACAGGTACTGCCATTATGTGGGATAGAACGATTAACGGCAGCCCTACTACATTTGGAGTATCAGGCCTTTTGTACAATGGAAATGTAATTCCTTACGATAGAGAAACAGGAAGTCGATGGTCTCAAATGAAACAAAGCTGCATCAACGGTAACTTGATTGGAGATGAAATGAGCCCAGTACAGGTACTCGAAACTACTTGGGCGACATGGAAATTGTTAAAAGGATCCCCTGAAGTATTGACGACTGACACCGGATTTGGAAAAGATTATACCACAAACCCGTATGAAAATTATATTGTGGACCATAGCCACCTCTCTTACCCAGTAGAATATGATGATGATCGATTACCTCGAAAAGAACGTGTTTTAGGAATCATTATAAATGGAAAAGCGAAAGCATTTCGATTCAAAGATTTTGAATGAAAATCATGAAAACAATCGGAAAAATTGCTTTACTATTTTTGATGGTACTTAATGCTTCTTTTTCATTTGCACAAGGATGTTGTTCTGGTGGAGCGCCTCTCTCTGGCAATCTTGATTTAGCCTCCACAGAGGCTGGTTCTTTTTCCTTAAGAGCAATTTATGACTATAACAATTTGGGAAGTGTCGTGGTTGGTAACAAATTGTTGAATGATGACACACGTACGAGATTAACCAAAACAGGACTAATAAGACTTGAATACGGATTAACTAAAAGATGGGCCTTTTCTGGGCTATTTACCTTTGTTCGACAAGCCGAAAAAATTAGTTTTAATAATATTTCAAATAACGTTTTTGGACAAGGTATAGGAGATATTGTTCTGATGAGTCAGTTCAATATTTTAAATAATGTGGATAGAAAAGCTTCAATAGGTGGAGGTATAAAATTCCCAACGGGCAGCATTGGCGAATTTAATGAAACGTTAGATTTATTATTACCACCTGACCTACAACCAGGCACAGGCGCTTGGGATTTTATAGCCGTTGCTCAGTTTTTGGAAAATAATGTTTTTTTTGAAAATCTTAATTTAAGCGCTGGTACGACTTATCGAATCACTACTGCTGCTCCAAGATTTGACCAACAACAACAGTATAAGTTTGGGAACATTCTTCAATCATTTGTCGGTTTTAATCGACCGATTTACCTCGACAAAGCACTCATAACACCTCAGATAACTGCCAGATACAGATATGCTTTTCATGACCAAACGAATGGCTTTAAAACAACCAACACTGGCGGACACTGGGTTTATCTAATTGGAGGAGTAGAAACTTTTTTTAATAAAAAATTTGGAATCAGCCTAACCGCAGAAGTCCCAGTTTATTGGAATTTGGAAGGCGTACAGCTCACCACTACCTACAAATTAATCGGTGGAATCGTTTTTAATTTTTATAAAAAAGAAGAACTCGAGTTTGAGAAGGTTTTTTAATTACAACTACCTGGTTTTGCCTGCGTCAATTTTAACTCCACACTTCCATTCAAACCAATAGAACTTTTGACTGGAAATTGGCTTTTCACAAAAGCATTTGTTCTATCCGTTACCGTTGAATCTTCTATTACTTTTCCAACTTTCAAACCTGAATTAGAAATAATAAAGGCCGCTTCTTTGAAAGTCATACAGACGACTTGCGGCACCTGAATTCTTCCACCTTCTCGTGTGGTGATCACAAATTCCAACATGCTTCCCATTGGCACTTTCACTCCTTTTTTCAAGGAGTTTTCTGTAATTTTTTTGTCCCCATGATAGAAGTGCATAATCGTTCCTGGCTCCAATTTATTGGAAAAAACTTGACGTTTAATTTTACTCTTGATCTTTAATCGAGCTAATTTCTTTTTATAAACATCATAATCGTAATTCCCGACCAAACCTGGCAACCGCTTCTCGTCTGGGTTACGTTTGGTGATGGTCATGTAGATCGTACGATTTTCCTTTACCAAGGCATTTGGTTTAGGCGTTTGTTTGATTACAATTCCAGGTTTCTTTTCCAATAAAAAAGTAGAATCCGTAATGATGTATCGAAACCCTTCTTTTTTCAAATTTCTTTCTACTTCTGCAATGTTCTGACCAACGTAATTTCCAACCTTTACGGAGTCACCGTGACGGGTATAGCAACTCAGCCACCATGTCAAAAAGAGGAATAATAAAACACCAATACCAATGATTTTAGCGAAATTTTTAAGGAAATAAGTACTTGTTAGAAAGTACCATGATTCCCGCACCAAATAGCGGAATTTGTTCCAGATTCGAATGTGTAATTTGCTCATTTATTTAAAACACCGATTATGAAGTTGTTTAAAACTCATTGATTGGCTGCAGGCGGCAAATTTTATCCTGAATTACGTTAAAAATCCTCGTCGATACTATGGTATCGCCTGTGGTTTTTGCCCTATTCAGAATAAAATTTCCTCACTTTCGAGAAATCATGAATTCTTAAAGAACTTCTATAAAAAAAAGCAAGATACGTATTATCCTTTTTCTAACCACTTTTCCTAAAATTTTTAATTTTCTTTGCCGTTAGTTTCTACAACAATTAATACAAAACATGAAATTCATCTTACTATTTATAACGTTATTGTCAATAATGATTTTGAGTTGTGGCGACTCCGCAGTACTCACCCCCAAGCCAAGAGCGTTCCCTAAAGTCGAATTTCCAGAAAAAGTATATCAAAAATTTACGGGTGATTTCTGTGAATTTACGTTCAATTACCCCAAATACGCCAATATTCAGAAAGACGAATATTATTTTGAAGGGCAAGCGCCTCACTCTTGTTGGTTTGATATAAATGTGCCACAAGTCAATGGCAAGATTCATTGTAGTTATGTGCCTTTAGACAAAAAAATAAATACATTGGATGAAATGAGAAGCGATGCGTTTCAACTTGTAGGAAAACACAACTTGAAAGCAACTTATATTGACGAATTACCTATCGAAAAACCAGATGGAACATTTGGTTACGCCTTTGATATCGAAGGGCCCGTGGCTTCTCCTTTTCAATTTTTCCTAACGGATGGAGAGAAGCATTTCATGAGAGGAGCTTTGTATTTTAATACGCAAGCCAAACCAGATTCATTGGCTCCAATGTATGAATTCATGAAAGTAGATATCATGGAATTGATCAATACTTTGGAGTGGACGGAGTGATTAGTTATTTAGTTTGGGACGAACGCTATCTAAAAAGTATTCGTTTTGTTATAATAAACCAGTCAACTAAATAATCTAATTTCTATCTTAAAATTTCAATCCTAAACTATCACGCAAGGCAGCAAACTCATTAGAATTCTTGCTCCAATACGGACTTTTGATGGTCTTTCGCAGCGTTGCTTTTGTGGGTGGTTCGTTGCCGTTTTGCTCCACCCAACCCAAAATTTTGAAAGGAAAAGAATTTTCGAAAGTAATCGAAACAGAGCGTTCAAAATGTATGTAATCAATTTGCAACTCAGATGTAGATTCAGTTTCATTGTTGAATGAAATACGAGCTGTTGATGCATTGACTCCCTTGTGCTGTAATCGCGCAAAACTCATAGACGGAATCAATAAAACATCTCCAACAGGGACGCTTTGTGGATCAATTCTAAGACGATTCCAAATTTCATCCTCAAGCATTGTACATCTTATAGACTCGGATTGATCTCCTTCTGACTCAAAATAAGACATACCTTGAAAACGATATGCTCCCGCTTTTTCCAAATTTAATTGAGAAAATACCTGCCCACACCAGTCTTGAGAAGAAAAAGTTGTTTTGAAAGAATGCGGATAACTTCTAATATCAACCGGCGTAAACGCCGAAAGCATAATTGAATAGTCATAAATGCCCGTGTGAAATCGCTTCATTTGATTCAATTTCAAAACAGAAACGGCATCCAATGCTACTTTTTGAGGGTAATCTAATTTGACTTGTTTGGATTTAGAAAAATCCTCTGTCACAAAAACCATGACGGCATCTCCCTTTCGAATTTCGCCATAACGAGATTGTTCCAAATCATAGGCGTTTACTTCCGCAGCACCTGCATACCAGTAATCTGTAAAATCTTTAGGAATAATATTCGTCACGTTAGTGGAGGAATCAAGTGGTGATTGTGAAGTCAAATTGGTGTAATTACATCCAACATTTCCAATCGTAAAAGAGAAAAAAGCAACTAAGCTGAATTTCATAAATAGTGTTTTCGTTTTGAAATGGTTTTGTGTTTCTTGGGGTTACGGGTTACGGGTTACGGGTTACGGGTTACGGGTTACGGGAAATTCAAAAATTATTTGATATTCTTCAAAATCATTCTATCCAAAATCTCGCACCTCACTCATTTTATCTGCCGCGACAAGACACAGGGTTCTTTAAATTCCTGAACTATACCATCCGCTGCAAAAATCTGTATGTAAACGATATAAATTCCTGTTTTAGCATAACTAGCGTCGTCTGTGTCGCCGTCCCAACGTAAAAAACCTGTTGTTCCGAGTAATTCGTTCTGAGAAAGTGCTTTGACAGGCCGCCCTGCTGCATCAAAGATGGTAACATTTGCTAAGTATCCTGATTGTTCAAGTGAATAGTTTATTTGTAAAAAATCATCTACACCATCGTCATTTGGTGAAAAAGAAGATGGCTCAAGCGTAACAACGCCCTCAGCTGTATTTGAGTTTTTAAATTGTGAATTCATGCCTGTTGGAGTTGCAAAACCAACTGAAGCTGCTGCTGATTGCCAATTATTAGCATTGTCCGTTTCGGCAGATGGGTCAATTCTTTCGAGCGAAACCCCTTCTTCTACTTTCAATAATGGATGATGCCAATTTCTAGCATAATTCAAATCATCGACGATAATTGGATTGATTGGCCCAGTGATATATAATTTCACATTGCCCTCATCATCGGGCATTGTTGGTAGTTGTGTCTCTATCAAAGCTGCGGGATTAGGAACATTGTAACGACTCAAAATATCTTCCCTATCAGCAGTAAAAGCAGCAATAGTCCCTGGAAATAAAAGATATGGATTTTCTACACCAAACACTTGCGTATTGTTGGAAGTTACACGCCCGATCAATAACTGAGATAAATCCAATATTTTTCCACTCAAATTATAAACCTCTAAAAAATCAAAGCCGCCCGTCTGTGGATTGAAAAGGATTTCATTGATAACTAAATCACCTGGTTCGATATCGGTAGGTAACGCAAAATCTGATTCGTTTTTCATACCGATGGTATTTCCTGCACAATCAGACACCTCATTTTCGACTTTGATTTTATAAACTGTTCCATTCTCAATAGGTTGAGCAAATCGCAATTTAACTTGTTTATAAAGTGGTGGCAAAGGTTCAGCAGATGTAATTGTCAACGCAGGATCGATTGAATAATTGGACACCTCCGCTGCCTTTGAAAAATCAAGTCCTTCAGAAAAAGTTAGTAACACCTCCACATTAGATTCAGGGAAAGCAGCTAATAAATCTGGAAACGTTTCATCTGGAATATTTTGCAAAACGGAGTTTTCTCTTCCAGGCGTTCCGCCGTTGAGATTATTGGAAGCAATCCAATTTTCGGCACCCAAACATGGCGTTTGAGGATTGATGAGTTCGAGTGTCCAACCACCCTCTTTTTTGCCCGAGTCCATGTACCAATTACTCGAATAATCGACCGCATGAATAATTTCTCCAAACATATTTTTGATAGAAAGTAGTTCACCTCCATTGGTCAGCGCAGGGAATTTTTCGACTTCCACTACTTTTCCAAAAGCCTCGAAATTGGCCACTTCACTATCATCACAGATAATCGCATATTCATTTGGTAACAACGAAATCGCAGGAAGAATCTGCTCTCCACCTCCGTCTTCAAAAATCATCCCTTCCAACTCAATCGTTTTATTGCTTTTGTTGAAAATTTCAATCCATTCTGCTTCTGGCAATCCGATAGCAGGCGTTGGGTCAGACATGATTTCGGTGATCAATAAATCGTAAGGTTCGGCAGTTTCTATTTTTGTAAAAATGAAATTAGTCGTTTGAACAGTTGAAATATTACCCGCTTCATCTCTGATATTTTCGGTAGAAAGTATGTGATTTTCTCCACTCACGAAAGGATTAGCAAAAACTAATTCTACTTGATTGACATCAATTAAAGTTGCCGAAACTGGGTTTCCGATACCAAGCGAAACATTGTAATTTAAAACATTTTCGGCGGAAGCCATTTCTACTTTTTCAGAAAATTGAACGGTCAAAGTTGTTTCGTCAATCGGAGTTGCACTGACTAAAAGCGGTGCCTCCACATCGGGCATTATCGTTCGAGCCGAAATGTCATCAAAGAAAAATTTATCTGTTCGAGTCGTTGAATATTTACAAGTCAAACCAAACCAACCAGTCGTTGCCAAATAGGTTGCATCAGAAAATTGCACCTCTGTACTAAAATCAGACCCCCCACTATAATCCGATTCAACTAACCAATCTCCATTTGCTTCGCGTGTAATTCTTAACCGAAATTCGGGAGCACTCGCCACTGCTCCAATTGTTCCTTCCGCAATCAATTCTTCATTACCTGCATCCAATCTGTAAAACGCTAATTTGTCCTCGCTACCCGATTCCCCCAGTTCAATAAAATAACCATTAGCCGCCATGACATCCTGATTATCCAATTGTAAATAAATCCGCAATTGATTGGAACCAGAAGGGTCAAAATCGAGCCTCGTGTAAATTTCCCAAATAGCACTATCCAATAAATTGATTTCTGTAAAAAGAGAGGAAAAACCACCATCTGGAGCATTTAATTGAAGTTCTCCGTTTGTTATTTGAAAGTTTGCGACATCGCCTACCCAAGTTGGATTATTAGTAAAATCTCCGTCGGTGAAGTTATCGGTGAATTGTGCGAAGCAAATTTGCACAAAAAGTAAAATACAGAAACAGAGAGGAATTCTTTGCATGGTTAATAATTGTATCACAAAGGTAACTATTGCTACTTGTCTTCAAAGAAAGGCGGAATATAGACTTGGCCAAATGCGCCTTCCCTACTTTTTCTCAAATTTTCTTGTTTCCCAACGACATACATTTCTAAAACCTGTCCAGCAATTGGGTTTTAAAAATTCATTGTTTTTCTCTTTTGAAAAATCATGAAACGAAGAATTCCAATTTTCACCTTTGCTAAACCCTTCCTCCTCAATCATCTCCGAGACGTTGCCGATAATGCCATGCAAACCATATTTATTGCGACCAAAATCTCTAACATGAGCAGTAATTACTTTGATATTTAGCGTTCCATCGTAAGAAGTGAAACTATTAAAGTTAGATTTGTGAAACTCTATGGTATTGAAAGGATATGGGTAATCTTTTAAGATTCGTTTATTGTATTTATTGGCTGGAAATATTTTTGCTAAATTATCTGAATCTACTCCTGATATTGATTCCCACTCCTTTGCATTTGGAATTTTAAACACAGGGTAGGTTAATTCAAAGGTAGCAGGGTTTATTTCTTTTCTTCCACGTGGATATTTGTATGCTCCATTTAGAAATTTTTCTATTGTAAAATAATTTCCTCTGTTCTGACCGTGATTCGGCAACATATATCCTTTTTTCACCAAAATCATTTCTGCAGATACGTTTGTCCGCCATGCTGTAAATGCCTTTGCTTGTTCAAGGCTGATTCCAACAACAGGGTTGTAATAGAATTTTGATTTCAAGTGATAATCTTCTGACAAAAAAGCGAGCCCTTCCATTTCATTCCAAACAGTAGTGTCAGGTAGTGTTGCTTTATATTCTTTTGAATCAGCTCCAAAAACCTTTTTAGTCCATTCTTGAAAATAAATATAACTGACATTGGAAATTTCGCCAAAATCAGCGAAGAAGTTTTCAGAAATTGGATAACAATTTGGAGGCAAAGGATAATCTCCTCCCAAAGACTTATCAATTCTACCAGTTTGGCAGGAGAGGAAAAGAAGACTTGCCAAAAATAAAACTCTCATCATCGATCAATATTTTTTCTCAAATTTTCTTGTTTCCCAACGACACACATTTCTGAAACCAGTCCAGCAATTGGGTTTTAAAAATTCATTGTTTTTCTCTTTTGAAAAATCATGAAACGAAGAATTCCAGTTTTCGCCTTTGCTAAATCCTTCCTCCTCAATCATCTCCGAGACGTTGCCAATAATGCCATATAATCCATATTGGTTTCGACCAAATGTATTGACAGGAGCAGTCACTACTTTTATGTTTAGTGTACCGTCAGAAGAAGAAAAACTATTAAAATTAGATTTTTGAAACTCTATGGTATTGAATGGGTACGGATATTTTTTAAAGACGCTTTTGTTGTGTTTGTTTTTTGGAAAGATGTCTGCTAAATTATCAGAATTTACAGCCGAAAACAGCTCCCACTCTTCTGCACTCGGAACTTTAAAAACAGGATAAAGAAACTCGAAAGTAGCTTTATCTATTTTTTTCTTTCCGTAAATATATTTAAAATCTCCACTCAAGAAATTTTCTATCGTAAAGTGATTGTGTCTATTTTGTTTGGTATTAAGCTCCATCACTTTCATTTCGACCAATATCATCTCCGCAACTCGATCTGAACGCCATTTGCTAAATGCTTTGGCCTGTTCAAGTGTAATACCAACAACGGGGTTGTCCCAGAATTTTTGTATCTTATGATAATCTTTAGACAAAAAAGAAAGTCCGTCTATTTCGCTCCAAACCGTTGTATCTGGAAATGTTGCTTTGAATTCTTCTGAATCCGCACCAAAAACTCGTCTAATCCAATAATGATATTCTTGGTAATTACTATTTGAAATCTCCGTTTCATCCACAAAAAAGTTTTCTGCAATCGGAATACCATTGGGTGGCGTGGGGTAATTTCCTCCTACTTCAGTACCAACTTTTGAAGTTTTGCAGGAGAAGAATAAAAGACATGCTAAAACCAAAACTCTCATCATCGTTTAATTTTTATAGGTTATAATTCGTTTGCTTTTCAGCTTCGCTTTTCCTTTTTGATTGATGGTGTAGAACTCAATCCAATTCCCTCGATCATCAAAAATATGTTTAAACTTTGAAACTTGTTTTTGAACAGTCTGCAGTTGACCATCTACTTCAATACTGACATTTTCTATCCATGCATTTGGCGGAATCATAATTGCACGTTGATTGTCATATATATAATTTGTAGCAATCACCTCATTCGAGTTAGGGAAAGATTCAATGATACTTTCGGTGATCATGAAAATTGCTCTACCGCCAAGTTCATAATCTGTTCGACTTCTTCTTTTAGAAAAATTTTCTGCTTTGTATTCTATATAAGCATGCTCCGTTACGTCATCATAACCTTCGTTGTAAGAAGTGATTTTATAGGATGCTAATTTGCCATCTTCTTGATACTCAAAATCATGTTGTTTGTAGTTAGGTGATTCTAAACCATTTGAGTAGAGCGTAGATTGGAGTAATCTCTCCTTCTCGTCATATTCATTGATGGTAGTTGTATTTCTTGAATGATTCGTGATGGTTTCTTTTTGACCATCCCAAGTGATTTCGAGCGTTTCCTCATCTAACAGCTTTTTACCTTTGTATTTCTGCCATGAGACACGCTTTCCGTTTTCATAATTTGTAATAAACTTTTCTCTTGCTCCAAGGATTGATTTCTTTCCGCTGTCTTCTATTATTGAAATGACATCTTTGGTAACGGGGAATGTACCGTAGTAAAACTGTCCAAAGGAGAATTGGCAGTTGAATATTAATAGAGTGAAAATTATGAGTAGTGGTGTTTTCATGTTTTTGTTTAAAGTTTTGTTTCAGAGTTGGCAAAAGTAACTATTACAACTTATCTACTAAAACAACCCGTCATTTTTGACAAAAAATTATATGTTAAATATTTGGAATTTGTGTGTGTGTAGTACATTTGTTCCAACAAAAAAGAAACGCACATTTTCGAGAATCCAATTTGAGTTAGAATTTGAAAGATTATTTGGTCATTTAGATATTACCTTTGAGGAATTTATCAGAATGGGAGGCTTATCCGCTTTTGATATTACTTACTCTGGTGCAGGTGGAGATGATACTTTGATTGATGGTGTGGTATTGAATGATGAAGAAGCATTAGAAACTATTTTAACTTCTATTTTAGAAGATTTCCAAAATGATAATGAAGACTATTGGATTGCCCGAATACTTACATTGCTAAACGATTGTGAAATTGAAAAAATGGCGGAACACCCAGAATGTGCAGCTTCGATAGCTTTAAATTTGTACATGGTAGGAATATATTCTCAAAAAAAGATGGGCCCGGGGAAAGGAACCCATAATTGTAAAGATGCATTCCGACATTCTTTATTTAATGCTCTTAATGCATTTTCTTGCGGAGAGGATATCGCTAGAGAATTTGGTACAGCTCACGAATGTACTTCGCCATCAGGTATGGCAACAGCAATGGATAATATAAATAATCAAATTGGATATGATATTGTTAAGGAAAATCCAAACCTTGAATCAACAACTAATTGGTTAAACCCACTATCTGTTAAAGATTATTTTGATGAGGTTACAAATATTGTATGCGATGATTTGGCAAACGGTAAAATGGCAGTTATGGACAATCCAAACACTACGGCTGAACAGCAAAATAATGGAGAAACCTTTTTGATTAAATCAGATGAATGCGAGTGTAAATAAATTCCAATACATAATGAAATATTTATTTTTTATATTAGTCTCCATGTTTATTTTATTTCTTTTTTCTCCATACATATTTCCAAATCATCAAGATAGCAATGATTTAATTTACAATATTGATCTGTCTAAAAGTTATCAAGGTTTTGATATTAAATCGGATATAGAAGAGTCATTAAGGAATCATTTAACAATAAGAGGAAAATGCGATTGTAATGTAACAATCGAGATTCAATATCTATCTCCTTTCACTTTTAAAAAAGGAGAAACTATCAATGTTGATGAATCATACGATTGGTACGATCAGTCTACAAAAGTCAAAATTTGGTCGAAAGGATGTACTAAGGAATCAAACTTGTTCATCAAGTGTGATATTATCTAATTGATTAGAGCCAAACCAAATACATAAATGATAAATAAAGCCTTCATCGAAATTTCGATAGAAAGACTCCAAAAAACTACCTCAGAAGTCGAGCTTCAAGCTTATAAAACTAAATTTACTTTGAAGTTGAGAAAACTTGCGAAGACATCTCCTGATTTACATACCAAAAATGTGTTGGACAAAATGTTTGCGCTTCTTCCAGAAGATATTACACCTGCCTTTCTTCCAATTTTGGCAGCTCATGTTGTGGAACGTTGGGAACAACTAACTATCCAAAAATTAGCAGCATAAGATTAGAGATA
>CALLVG010000103.1 GCA_938010715.1 uncultured Saprospiraceae bacterium | reverse complement strand
CTTTTCATTACACTTCAAAAACATCGGGACGAGCTCTTTCGGCTCGAATTCAAAATGAGTCTCCCATTTCTCTAACGGAACTTTTGAAAACAACTGTCCCAAAATCACTGATTTTATTCCTTTGGTAAGCGATTTCTTTTTGTCAAAATGGATAATTGCCCCATATCGCTCATCGACTTCTTCTGGCAATTCAATTTGAATACTGACTTTTTTTAGAAAGATGTATTTTTTTAATAGTTCGAAAAGTTGCTCACTGTATTCGCTATCTGGAATTTTTAGTAAAAGCTCTCCAGCTATTTTTCTGATTTCTTTTCTGGACTCAGTTAAACCTTTTTTTAGAAAAATCTCGTCTTTTTTAGAAAGTCCAATTGCTAAAGGTTTTAAAAATTCGACTTTTGATTTGTAATCTTCTTCTGACCAAGTTGAAGTTAATGCTTTGATTGCTTTTTGAGGAGTAGTTTTTCGCCAATACTTTAAAAGTAAGAGGCGAACTTCTTTAGAAGCAAATTTCCAATCGACTTCTACTATTTGGTTGCCCAAATGCACCCAATCTGCATTTTGGGAAAGCAGCCACTCTCCTCGTTGACCGATTAGATGCTTGATGTCTTTCCAAAGTTTTTTATTTGTTCTTGATTCTTCGAATAGTTCGGGAAGCATCGAAGGTGGCAGGACTTGTTGGTACTGTTCCAATAATTCCAAAAACTCTTTTAATGCCGGCGCGTGCATTCCTTTTAAAATGAGTTTCAAACTTTTGGTTGCTGCAGGACTACAAGTATTATCATCTAAATGCGTTTCAAATTTTTCAAATTTGACTTTAGAATTTATAACAGCCGTTTTCTTAGCTGCTCCATAAACCGACAATAACTGAAGCAGTGCTTCTTCCGAAGAAGGTGCCTGTGGTAATTTAAACGCCTTCAATAAATCGCCTAACGAATCAGGTAAATCTGTTCGTTCAGTTCCGAGTAGGGCGGTTTTTATAAGTTCATCCCACATTATTTTTGGAGATCAGTTTCTTCAATTTTTAATGTAAATTTGTTGATGCCTCCCACTGGACTTTCTCTCATGAATTGTTTTAAAACAAACTCATAACCACCTGTTTCTTGAAAATAGATTTGCTGCTGTAGAGGAATCAATAAGGTACAATTTTCGCTACCACAATCTCCTAACCAAGCACCATACTTATTTGCTAATTCCAATGAGATGACTTGTACATCTCTTTTTTTAGAAGGAAATAAAGTAGCGATTTGTACATATAGATTCTGATGACGATAAGCCATCGAATGATCGATTTCTAAATTCAGATTATAAACTTTACTCGTATCTGTTACTTCAAATTGAAAAGTCAATGAATCGGTATAAGTCCAATTAGAATCGGTAATCGGTTTTTCTTCGTCGAAGATGTAATTGGGGCCGCAGCTGCATAAAAACGAAGTGAAAATAAGTAGAACGCTGAGATGAAAAATATTGCTAATATTATGCGCTGCTTGTCCCCCTTTGGAGGAATTTTCCACCCTGATTAAAAAGTCCACCCCCTTAATCTCCCTCCAAAGGGGAACAAGTCGCTCTTGAAGTTTTTGTAGGAAATAAAATATCGCTCTGCTCATTGATTTTGTCATTTTGGGTAAAAATAAACCATCCCGAACTTCTTACGAAATTCGGGATGGTTTAGTATTGTAAATGAAGAATGAGTTTTCCATGTTTGTGCTCCTCGGCACTTCGACTACGCTCAGCACAGCGCTGTGCTCGGAGTACATATTAGTGGAGAACTACTAATTAAAAAAGTCCTTCATTCTGTCAAAGAAAGTTCTATCCCCTTTTTCTGGATTTGGGTGAAAATTTGGCATTTCGCGCATTTTTTCCAATATCTTTTTCTCTTCTGAAGTAAGCTCCTTAGGTGTCCAAATATTCACATTGATAAGCTGATCACCTTTGCTGTAACTTTGGACAGATGGCAAGCCTTTATCACGTAAGCGGAACATCTTGCCTGCCTGCGTGCCTGGTGGAACTTTGATTTTTACTTTACCATCAAGCGTTGGTACTTCAATGGAAGTTCCAAGTGCTGCATCAGCGAAATTGAGGTATAATTCATAAATCACATTGTCGCCATTTCGAACAAAATGATCATGTGGTTTTTCCTCAATGCTTATCAACAAATCTCCGGATGGGCCACCTTTACTTCCTGCGTTTCCATTGCCAGACATAGACAATTGCATGCCTTCCGCAACACCAGCTGGAATTTCAATTTCGATTAATTCTTCAGAGTAGTTTCTTCCGTCACCTCGACAAGTTCCACACTTTGCAGTGATTTGACTTCCTGAACCTTGGCAAGTTGGGCAAGCACCAGTGGTTTGCATTTGACCGAGGAAAGTGGTTCTCACTTGACGAACAACACCTGCTCCTTTACAAGTGCCACAAGTTTGAACGGAGCCAGAATCTTTGGCACCGCTTCCACTACAGGTATTACACTCGACTTGCTTTTTGACTTTGATTTTTTTATTGACACCAGTGGCAATCTCCTCCATCGTCAATTTAACTTTGATACGAAGGTTGGAACCACGTTGGCCTCTTGGTCTTCTTCGTCCGCCACCTCTTGCGCCACCGCTACCACCAAAGAAATCACCAAAAGGTGAATCATCGCCAAAGACGCCGCCGAACTGCGCAAAAATATCTTCCATCGTCATGCCTCCACGACCGCCGCCGCTGAAACCACCACCTTGCCCCATACCAGCATGACCGAAGCGATCGTATCTCGCTTTCTTTTGGTCATCGCTCAATACTTCGTAAGCCTCTGCTGCTTCTTTGAACTTCTCCTCGGCAGCTTTATCATCTGGATTTTTATCTGGATGATATTTCATGGCTACTTTTCGGTAAGCCTTTTTTATTGTATTTGCATCAGCAGATTTGTTGACGCCCAATACTTCGTAATAATCTCTTTTTGCCATAATTATTTACCTACCACAACTTTCGCGTGACGGATTATTTTTTCATTTAAGAAATAGCCTTTCTCAGTCGTGTCTATGATTTTTCCTTTCATCTCTTCGGATGGGGCAGGAATTTCAGCAATCGCTTCATGTAATTCAGGATCAAAAGTTTCACCCGTTGACTCCATTGCTTTCAAGCCTTTTGCCGCTAAGGCACCGACGAATTTATTATAAACCAACTGAACTCCTTCCGAGAAACCTTCACTGCTTTCGCTGTTTTCCGCGGCATTTTTTGCCCTGTCAAAATCGTCCATTACTGGCAACATTGCTGACAAGGTGTCCCTTGCCGCAGTGCTCAATAAATCCAATTTTTCTCTACGACTTCTTTTTTTGAAATTTTCGAACTCTGCATAGATTCGCAAATATTTATCTTTTTGCTCTTCTACGTCCGCTTTCAATTGACTTACTTCGTCAATTTCTACTGTTTCTTCCGCTGTAACTTCTTGATTTTCAGTATTTTCTGCTACATCTGCTTGTTCTTCTACGGAATCAACTTGTGGCGCTTCGCCTTTGCTTTTATTTTCTTTTTTCGACTTTTTACTCATTTTCCAAAAAGACATTTATGATTTTATTGATTAAAGTATCAATCTGTCTGCCATGACATTTTGGAAGGTCATTTTGTCAGGGGGAGTTGGGTTAAATTAAGGTTAGGATTTGTTGCAAATACATTTATAGAAAAAGCCACGGATTTGCACGGATTTCACAGATTTTAAAAATATCCAATCCGTGTAATCTGTGAAAATCCGTAGCGGAATCACTTCTTTATTTTTTTCTCTAAAAATGGTTTGTTTTACTTTCCAAATGATTTCAACAATCCACCCAAAACCTCAAATATCTGCCCAACAGTATCTTCGTTCTCTACTGGAATTTTCAGGTAAGTTTGACCTGTTTTTTCATCTTTCGCAGTAATGCTTTTGACTAATGTTTTTGTTTTTTCAGGACTGGAAAGTGTTTGCACCAAACCACTCAAAAAATTCATACCTGTTTGTACCAATTCTTCGGGAGAGTTAGTAGATGTATGACCACTTGCCTGGCCTTGCCGCTGTGGTCGCATGGAGACAATTTTCCCTGTTTCGACCTTTTCTTCTTGCAACTCTTCTGGTATGTTTTCTTCAGGTTTATCAGATTTTGGTTTTTTACTTTCGGAAGGAATATTGGTCAGATCTTCGTGTTCTTCCTTGACGGTGCCTCCATCAGTCGTAACGTCACTGACTGGCGCACCACCTGTCAAATCTTCAATTTTGCCCATGAAGTTTTTGAACTTGCTCTCGTGCATGAATATCGCATCTGACCCATCATCCAAAACACCTTTGGCAATTGAAGCTTTAAAGTCTAATCTTTCCAACATACTATGTTCGATGGTACCTGCCGAAACCATATTGACCACCTGCACGGGTGTTTCTTGCCCCATTCTGTAAACACGGGCAATGCGCTGTTCCAAAACAGCCGGATTCCAAGGAATATCTAAATTGACAACCAATGAAGCAGCTTGCAAATTTAGACCAACTCCCCCAGCATCTGTTGAAAGGAAAACATGCGTATCGGGATTATTTTTAAATCTTTCCAATAATCCACCGCGCTTTTTACTGGGTACACTTCCATTCAAAAACTCAAATCCGATTTCACGTGAATTGAGTTCTTCTGCAACCAAATCACACATGATTTTCCATTGACTAAAAATAACGACTTTGGCTTCTGGATTGCTGGTAAAGAAATTTTCTAAAAGACAGAAAAGTTCGAGTATTTTGGTATCATGACGAGTGACCTTGTCAACTAAAAAAGTACTATCACAAACCATTCGCATTTTGCTCATAAACATCATGAGTCGCAATCGATCTTTCTCTTTCAAAAACCCCATCCGCCTCCATTTATGCACCAGTTGAGAAACCCCTGCTTTGAAATCTTCATGAGCCAGCATTTGTTCTTCCGTCATTGGAACCAGAAGAATTTTATCGCTACGTCGTGGCATTTGCTTGAGTACTTGCTTTTTGGTTCGTCGAATCAAAATGTCACTCAGATTTTCTTTTATTTCTTTCAAATGTTGATAACCAATGATGCGCTCGGATTCTGGATCCTTGATGGTATATCGATCTAAAAATTCATACAATGGCGGCAATCTAAATTGGTCGATTACCTGCATGATGGAGTAGAGTTCTTCCAACTTGTTTTCGATAGGCGTCCCTGTCAACACCAACGCATAATTACTTTGTATTTTTTTGATGGAGGCAGAAGTTTTGGTTTTCCAATTTTTTATACGCTGTGCTTCGTCCAAAATTAGCAAATCAAAATCTGCCATATTGATGTTTTTCAAATCATATTTTACAGCATGATAACTTGAAATCTGATACATCGGAGCCTCGATGTTTTCGTACATTTTCCAACGTTTGAGTGCGCTGCCTTCTATGACTTCTGATTTGCTATTTGTAAATTTTTCAATCTCACTTTTCCATTGATATTTTAAAGAAGTTGGGCTGATGATCAATACCCGATTTATATTGAAATATTTTTTATAAAACTCTGCAACAGCGATTCCTTGAATGGTTTTTCCCAAACCCATTTCGTCTGCATTGAGGCTGCGACCTGCTCTGACGGCTGCCAAAACTCCCTGCTTTTGATAATCGTAAAGTTCTGTTTTTAGTATTTTTTTGAAAAAAGGACTTTCCAAACCATTGGTGAGTAATTGATCTATTTTAGCATTTCGCTCCATCATTTCTCTATACCCAATTACAAAATTAAGCGCATCATCATAGCACCTAAATTGTGGGTGGATAGCTCGAGCTTCGGAGATTATTTTTTCAAATTTTGAAAACCCTTCCTGTTTTAAAATGCCATCTGATTCAAAATGCTTTTTTGACCATTTTTGGAACGCCGCAGCCTCCTCTGTCCCGATACTTAATTTTATTTTTCGCGTGGTTCCATATTCCAAATAAATGGAAGAGTGTGGTTGTTGATAACCCGCTTTAAAAATTCGTTTGTGCCCTCGTTTGTTACCAATCTTTTCGCATACAAAGGCAATATGTTTACAAGTGCCTAACCGATTGGTTTTGAAATCAAGGCAGGTGCAAAAATTCCCGACGCCCTCCTTTGTCCGTAAAGCAACTCTGTGTGTCGAACCCGATTCTTTGTTATTCAATTGAAAATCTGAGAAAACAGGATGTTCTCCCAAGTTGGTAATTTTAAATTCAGCTTGTTTTCCAAATTGAATTCTGAGTGCTTTTTGCCACTCACTCAGCGTCATATCTGCTGGTTTTCGGTAATAACTTACCTTTGGCGCTTTCTTTTTTTTCTTTGATTTTTTGGTAGTCCCTTTTTTCGATTTCTCATTTTTGTTAGCCATGACTCTTGTATTTTTTGTAAAAATAAAATGTAAATCTCAAATCGGAATTTTATTGAATAGAAATTTTGTAGCGGGAATTGATTTCTACAAAATGGGTAGAATAGTTTCCCGTCGAATTTGATTCAACGGTAGGTTTGTTGAGGGCAATTATTTCAAAATCGTCGCCCCAACACTACACTCCAAACATCTTTTCTGATTGCAATATTGATTTTTCAATTGCAGTAAAGCCTGAGTTTGCGCAGCGGATTCAGGCTTTACCCCTAAGTTTTTCCAACCATCAATAATCGAATTTTTCTCAGGTTTTAAACTTTCTAACAAAGCGAGGGCTTTGTCTTGAAATGCAGTTTCTGCTTTCTGCCTCCCGTACACAAAAAGAAAAGGAGCGATGGTATTGATGATAAAAAGATGAATAGCAGTTTTGCCTAATTTCTTAGGCTTTTCTTCTGATTCGTTATCGAAAGTGTAATGCGTTTTCCAATAATCAGAAG
>CALLVG010000102.1 GCA_938010715.1 uncultured Saprospiraceae bacterium | reverse complement strand
ATTCTTTCTTTTTCAAATAGCCGTCACCGTCTTTATCAAAAAACTCGAACGCTTCTTTTGGCGTCTTAAATTTTTGAGTGATGAGGATTCTGATTTTCTTTAAAATTTCCTTTTTGGAAGCCATGTGTTTCACTTTTGATTTAAATCAATTAGATCGCTAATTGAATATTTTGAAAATGATTTATTATTTGAAATTGTCAATTCATTTTTTATTTGGATGCTTATCCAAGTCATTGCATTTGTCTTGAATAGTTTTTCCAAAACTAAAGCCATTTCAATATTTAACTTTCGTTCATTGGAAAGTATTTTACTAAAATTGGAAGGTTTTAATCCAACGTAAGCTGCAAATTTATTTTGTTTGATATTCAAAGATTTCAAATAAACTTTTAAAAAGTCACCTAAGTTTATAATCGAATCTTTTTTGATATCTGCACTGAGGTAATCTTCCAACATAATACGAAGTGACATTAATTTGTTGGCAAGTTTTTGTTCTTCAGTTTGAGAAATTGCTTTACCCAATAAGAGATTTTTAAATTCTGTGAAATCTTGGGTAGAGGTATCCATTGGTTCAGTCAACACACCGTTTTTTATTACTCCATCTTTTTGTCTCATGATCTTAAGTTTGTCTGAGAACGAAATTTTTAAAAACAACTTCTATTTCAGATAGGTATCAATAAGTTTGATTCCATTTTCTGGTTCGATAAACATTCGATTTGTTGAAAATGCCTGAACTGCGCCATATTTTTTCTTGTACCATTCTATCAAATTGGTTTTTGACATAAACGACAAGAAGCCCTTATAGTTTGATTCTAAATTGAATGATTCTCTACAGGCAAACGCAATTAAGCATCCCGCAACATAGTCATGCTTTTTATTTTTTCCTTTATTGAAAGGTGCTAACTCAATCAAATCCATAATCAACATTTCATCTTCTTTCTTTAAACCCAAGAGTCCAAGCACCATTTTGGATTCATCTTTTGTTCTTAGAATATAACATGCTGTATTTTTTCTTCTAAAGGCTTTCTTCCAATCAAATTGCCACCCATCTTTTTTTATAGGGAGTTCTTTGAGCGTAGCTTTTACTATCTCTGCTTCTTCTAATTGATTTTTCTCAACATTTAAAACATACATGTATAGATGTTTATCTTAACTCCAAAATTAAATAAAAATTATCTGATTTGTATATTTTTATTCTAAAGTTTTATCAAATATGTAAATTTTAGATTTGCCTCTTTTTGTAGAAGACACAGGGGATTCAGCACTGTTTTTTTTCGAACACAGAAATGAGTTAGCAAAATGATGTTTCATGCTGCGCCGTGTCCTCTTCGAGAGACACAGCGCGAACTGTTATTTAACTCGAACTTTGAGAAAATTTTCGACACTTGTTTAGAATTTCTAAGAAATCTCATCAATTCGCCCCTGATAATCATACTGCAAATCCTCATGAATCTTTGTCATCGCCGCATTAATTTTTTTCAACTGACTATTGTACATATTCGTCAAAACTCGACTTCTTTTAATCGGTATTTTTTCTTCTCGAATACATTCACATAAATAAATTCGAATATCAATTTCCGTTTCCTTTTTACCTGAGTAACGAATGTATTTGTCCATGTGCCGAACTGTTTTTCTTATCGTTTTTTTGATAAAAAAAATAGAAGATCGATTCATGTTTTCCAACATTTCGTCGATAGCTCTTTTTACAGAAGCGATGTATTGCTCTTCATCATCAGCCTCAAAAAGCATATAAGTCATCAACTCCTTATTGTCCTTTTTGAACTTGGCCAATCGCAAACAGATCTCCAATAACTTAGATGGATCTTGCATGACCAATTCTTTTTTTAATTCGTGAACAGTTGCGGCTTTCATTTAATTAATGATTGAATGAGTGAATTTTGGAACGAGTGAATAACTGAAGCGACGATCACCAACGTGTACTTCGAGCGAAGCCGAGAAGCACATGAGCGAAGATATATTTCCATGCTTCCGTTCTCGATACTTCGGCTTTGCTGAATAATAATTATGTCAAAAAAAATCTCAGTGAACCTCTGCGTCTCCTCTGCGAACCTCCGCGTAACTGAAAAAAACTCAATTAAGCCTCGTCAACAAAGAAAAGTCAAACCCATTTTCCATGGCTCGTACCCGATGAATATACTTCGAATCATAAAACCACCAACGATAGCTGCCTCGCAATAAATTACCGTTGCCCATATCCCAGTTGGCGTTGAATCGAGCATCAATATCAAAGTGTTTTGGGAATAACAAAAAGACATGTGAAGACGATCTAAAACCTGAAATCTCCCCAACATAAGCCAGCGAAGCGAACCGAGGACGAATCCCCCAACCAATCAACGGCAGGCTGGCAGTACCATCATAAAACCATCTACTCGAACCATCATTTATTGGATTGTTGTAAGTTGCTCCAACGGTTATCGCCAAAGTACCTGCGCCATCAAAATTGAATAACTTTCCAGACGAACGTGAAGAAAACTGAATCTTTAAAGTAGTACCGATAAAGTAATCAAACTGCCTCTCTGATTGAAAATTGAATAACACATGAGCTGTTCCGCTACCTCTTGTCAGCCCCATACTGTTTTTATGTTTTGCGCCATTTTGCACACTTCCAAAATGATACGCATAATTGCTTTGTTGCATCACATTGCGACTATATTGTTCATGTCCCAAGTGAAAATTGGAAACCCAACCTCGATATCTGAGTGGCGAATTGTATTCATCTTTTGCCTGATAATGCGATATTCCAAAACCAATCGGTAGGTAAAAAATAGAATTTTGTGCTTCAGTTTGACAAAAGCAAAAAGTTAGTAAGATTAGCAGTAGGTATTTCATACATTTATTTTCTAAATCAAAGCAGCTTCTCAAATTTACAATTTTTCATAGCTCCGCACTTTAGTGCGGAGATGATTAATGAGTGAAGGACGGCTTTAGCCGAACAGTAGTTGATGTGCGGCTAAAGCCAAATTTCGATTAATTTTCTTTCGCCAAGCTAAAGCATGGCGCTATTTTTAGCTTTGTTTGCACAAAAATCAAAATTAGAAAAATGAAATTCATTCAACTCCTTTTTATCACATTAGTTTTTGTGGGTTCTGTATTTTCACAAGACAAACCTGCACCTAATTTACTAACTTTAGATAGAATTTATAACTCAAAAGAGTTTCGTCAACAATATCCTCAACCGACTCAATGGATTGAAAATGGCAATGCCTATGCCGCAGTCGAATTTGACGATAATGGTCAAAATGAACTGGTACGATACGACAGCAAAACGCAAAAGAAAAAGACTTTTGTAAAAGCAGGTCAGTTGACTCCGAAAGGAAAAGATAAAGCGATTTACATCGAAAGTTTTACCCTTTCACCAGATGAATCGAAGGTGTTGATTTTTACAAATTCGAGTAGAGTTTGGCGCGCAAATACCAAAGGAGATTTCTGGGTCTATGATTTTAAAACGAAAAAATTGAATCAAATTGGAAAGGAGTTTTCGTCCTCCTCTTTGATGTTTGCAAAGTTTTCAACTGATAATAAATACGTCGGTTACGTTCATGATTTCAATGTTTATAAAGAAGAATTTAAAACTGGAAAAGTAACCCAACTCACATTCGATGGGACGAAAGATATCATCAATGGAACTTTCGATTGGGTGTATGAAGAAGAGTTTGGTTGTCGCGACGGTTTTCGTTGGAGCCCCGATGCAGAGTTGATTGCCTATTGGCAATTGGATGCTTCTGACATCGGCACTTTTTACATGATTAATAATACGGATTCGATTTATTCGCAATTGATTCCGTTGCAATATCCGAAGGTTGGGGAAGATCCATCTGCCTGTCGAGTAGCTGTTGTTGGTACAAAAAAAGGTGACATCAAATGGATTCCTGTGCCGGGTGGAGCAAAGGAAAATTATATTCCTGGGATTCAATGGGTGAACTCAGATTTGCTTTTGGTACAACAAATCAACCGCAAGCAAAATCATTTGAAAGTTTGGAAATATCAACCTTCTACCGATAAGTTATCTATGGTTTATGAAGAAACGGAAGAGACTTGGGTGGACTTGAGTTACCCCGATGTTTCGTCAAGTGGATGGGGTGAAAATGATTTAAAAATCGTTGACAACGGAACCGCTTTTTTAAGAATGACCGAAAACGACGCATGGCGAAATGTTTATAAAATCAATATCGAAACAGGTGCGAAAACTTTACTAACCGCTGGTGATTATGATGTCGCTGCTATGTTTGCACATACAGATGATCGATTGTTTTTTAGTGCCTCACCAACCAATAGTGCGCAGCGATATTTGTACAGTGTCGGCATGAGTGGAAAAGGGGATACGATTCGCCATACGCCTAAAAAATTCTCAGGTATCAATCGTTATAAAGTTTCGCCCAATGGCAAATATGCGATGCACAGTCACTCCAATGCGATGATGCCAAACACGGTTCGATTGGTGAGTTTGCCCAATCATAAAGTGGTGAAGACTTTGGTTGAAAATTCAGATTTTAAAAACAAATTAAAAACCATCGACCTACCCGAAGTAGAATTTTTTACCGTCAAGACCGAAGATGGAATTGAGGTCGATGGACGGATGGTAAAACCCACCAATTTCGACCCAAATAAAAAATACCCAGTCCTCTTCCATGTCTATGGCGAACCATGGGGACAGGTCGGAACCGATAATTTTATTGGCTTGTGGAATGTGATGTTAGCCCAAAAAGGATACGTCGTCATCTCGATGGATAATCGCGGAACACCCTGCCTCAAAGGCAGCAAATGGCGCAAAAGCATCTATCGAAAAGTAGGAATCATCAACAGTCGCGATCAAGCAATGGCTGCCAAAGAAGTCTTGAAATGGAACTTCATCGATCCCGCCAGAACAGCAGTTTGGGGATGGAGTGGAGGAGGTTCCATGACTTTGAATCTACTTTTCCGTTATCCAGAAATTTATAAAACTGGGATGTCCGTCGCACCCGTGAGTGACCAATTAATTTATGACAATATTTATCAAGAAAGATACATGGGTTTACCGCAAGAAAACAGAGAAGATTTCGTCGAAGGTTCACCCATCACTTACGCCAAAAACTTGGAAGGAAATCTCTTCCTCGTGCATGGTACCAACGATGACAATGTCCATTATCAAAGTGCAGAACTGCTTATCAATGAGTTAGTAAAACACAACAAAATTTTCCAAATGATGTCTTACCCGGGTCGCTCTCACGGCATTTATGAAGGAGCAGGTACGAGTTTACATTTGAGGAATATGCTTTTGAATTATTTGACTACGCATACGGAAGCGGGGGGGCGAGGGGAGAAGGGGAGTCGGCCGTAGCAGTTTTTTCAGTCGGCAATCAGCAGTCGGCAATCCGCAGTCGGCAGTCAGCAGTCAGCAGTCAGCAATCAGCAGTTCGCAGTTCGCAGTGGGTGAAAATCGAAGATTTTTCTAAAACAAGAATGGACATTTGGAACTACTCCAAATGTCCATTCTTGTATGATTTGCCGACTGTCGACTGCCGATTGCAGGCTGCCGACTGCCCACTGTCCACTGCCGACTACTACTGCTTTCTCGTTTTCAAATTAGCTAAAATAAACTTCCCAACCTCAGTTCCTTGCTCAACGCCCAAATCAATCGCAGGACGATAATGAATACCGCCGTATAATCGACTCACAGCAGCTTCTTGTGATGCTTCCAAAAATGAATTGAACTGACGTGCAGGTAAACCATACTCCACTTCGACATCATCATTGTAAGCGAAATTTTCACCAAAAATATCAGTTAAAGTGAGTGCAGAGGCCGTTGAAATGACACTGTGACCACTGGTGTATTCAGGGAACGGAGGTGTTTGCAACGCAGGTTTCCACTCAGGATCGAGGGACTGATTGATGACTGTTTCGGGGCGAACGAGATTACTTCTATATTTTTCATCCCAACAACTGATGAAGGCATCCATGAGCGCAATCGAAACTCTTGCATACGCTTCAGTAGTTTGTAGCATGTTTGTTTTTTCTTTTTCGCAAGCGATTTTGGTGATGCCGATCCAGTGTCCTCCAGGAGTGATTTTCTTAGTGGCAAACATCACATGACCTACCGAATGAGAGACATAAGGATTACAATCCCAAAATTGAGCGATTGCTATTTTTTCATCTTTTTTATCATTTAGAACTTCATAAACTTCCATTAGCTCTTTGTAAAAAAGGCTATTTTTATCGAGGTTGTAAGGTGTTGGCGGCGGTGGTGAGTATTGCTGTGCAGAGTCCAAAATCATCGGACGAATGGCGCGCCAATGTGGTTCGATACCATCCATGTAGGCAGGTGGAGTGGGCTGCCAAGTCGCAGGGTCATCTTGAAAAGTATATTTTGAAAAAGTCCTTGATTGTTTGTAATTATCTTTGTCTGCCCAAGCGAGTATGTGTTTAGAAACGGCTTCTCCATAAGCCAAAGAACGTTCGTAAACATCAGGTGGCATGTTCAGGGAATCGAACTTCAAAAGCATTTTGTCATGAAAATCTTGAATCAGAGGCTCCGAAAAAATGAAGGCTTTTCCAGTCAACAAAAAGGAATGAACGGCCGCTAATGGATAACAATATTCTTTTCCTTCCTCTGGTTGAGGTACGTCCTTGAAATCATGCAACTGGCCACTCATGGTGAGGAAACTATTATCGGTATGTTGCATCACTTCGTAGGCAGCAATACTCGGATAAACATAAATACGACTCGCAACAGGTGGCGAAAAAATATCATGTACAATCACATCGGTCAATTGCTTCATGGATTGATGCAGAATGGTAGCATCGGCCGCTTTCTCTTGATAGTCAGTTGAATATTGTTTACAACCAAAACCTGACACGAACATCAATACAACACTAATTAACTTTATAAACTTCATTTCAATTTTTTTGCAAAATTAACTCCTCAAATAATAAATCAACTGTTTTTTATGGAAAATTAAAATCCTATGCGTCTTATTAACGATTTAAGATTTTATACTTATACCCTGTTAAATGCCAAGAGGCTAAATCAAAACAATATTTTCCATTTTACTTTAAAAAGGTACCGTCCGGTTTGCTCATCGTGTAGCAAACCGGACTTTTTTATTTAGTAACATTAGGTTAATGTTCAACTACTTCGTAGTTGTCTTGGACGGTTCAGCGTTCTCCCGAGTTGCAATCGGGGTTATTCAGATTCAACTATTTCGTAGTTACTTTTACGTAATATCATTTAGAAATTTAACGGTGACGAAGCTACGCTCCTTTGTATTAGTTTGTAACTTTTTTTCTACAAACGGTTTCGGAGTTAACGCTCCTTGTGGGACTAAATGTGAGACTATAGGTTTCATTGAAGCCCGTTAGGGCTGGTGCCGTTTGTAGTAAATGCCCGTTTGCAATACTTCCTAAAGGAGCGTAGCTCCGTCACCGTTAAAATTCGTTAAAATAAATTTTGTAAGTCACGTCGTGAACCGTGTACCCTTATCCGTGAACCGAATAAAGTCTGCTGTTTTACCACAACTTTTATCGGAAAACAGTATTTACTTATAACGAAAGACTGCTAATTAGTTTAATCAAACTATCTTGCCCCCAATTTCAAATCACACCATGTCCAAATTAGGTGACATCAAGAAAGTTATTGCTCCTGAACTCAAATCGTTTGAGGTGCATTTCAAAGAGGCTATGAGTAGCAAGGTGCCACTTTTGGAAAAAATCACCTATTATCTAGTCAAAAGAAGAGGCAAACAAGTACGCCCAATGTTTGTCTATCTCAGTGCAAAAGTTTGTGGAGAAACCAATGAATCGAGTCATGTGGCGGCTTCGATGGTAGAGATTTTACATACCGCAACCTTGGTGCATGATGATGTGGTGGACGAGGCTTATGAGCGACGAGGCATGTTTTCTATTAATGCACTTTGGAAAAATAAGATAGCTGTTTTGGTTGGTGATTATTTGTTTGCGAAAGGCTTGGATATCTCACTTGCCAACAATGATTTTGAGATTTTAAGAATCATGAATGTCGCAGTGCAAGAAGTGATCGAAGGAGAACTTTTACAATCTGAAAAAGCAAGACGACTCGATATAACAGAGGAGGTTTATTACGATATTATAAAAAGAAAAACGGCTTCCTTGATAGCGGCAGCATGTGGCGTAGGTGCTGCAAGTACCACGAAAAACAAAGAGCATATCGATAGAATGAAACTGTTTGGTGAAAAAATAGGCATCGCTTTTCAAATCAAAGATGACCTATTTGACTTTGGTGCAGATGATGTGGGCAAGCCGCGCGGCATTGATATTAAAGAGAAAAAAATGACTTTGCCACTCATTTATGCCCTCAACAACGCTGATAAGAAAACTAAGAAAAAAATCATCAATACCGTCAAAAAGCATAATGAAGATTCTGCAAAAGTTGCGGAAGTCATTACCTATGTGAATCAAAGTGGTGGGATTGAATATGCTACCGAGGCCATGTATCAATATCGGCAAGAGGCATTTGATATTTTGCACCAATTTCCCGAATCTCCTGCTCGTCAGGCGCTTCAAGATCTCGTTATTTTTGTTACGGAGCGAAAAAATTAGAGGGTGTTTTAAATTTAATTAGTTCGGTAAATAATTGATTATCAATTGTTTGTTTTTATGTTCTTCTTTCTGTTAAAATTAATTTGCTTGGATACTTGAATCATTTGCAAAAATGATTTTACTTTATATTGAAATTAAACCCAAATTTTGGTGTTTATGATGAAGTTGGATGAGGGCTTCGTTATATGAGCAAAGGCTCAGGTTGAAAAGTCTTAAACAACTTTAGTTTTTTAACTAATCACACATTTAAATTTAAAATGAAAAGGAAAGTAAAAGCCTCGACTCCTAAAAAGGATATGTTCGAGGGAAATTTCGAAGGTGGAAATCAAAAAAATAGAAAAATGAAACCACCGAAAAAGGCCAAGTATTCTAAACAGTTTTATGAAGAGATAGACGATGAGGACATCAATTTAGAAGATCTTGACTTGTTTGACGAAGATGTTTTGCTTGACGATGAAGACTTTGAAGATGATGATTTAGATTAAAAAAAAGAGGATTTCAGTAAGCTGAAATCCTCTTTTTTTCTGTGTTTGATAGTCTTTTCCTTTACCAAATTTACACAGGAGGCTATTTTATCAAATCATCCTAAAATTAAGGATGACTGACGTGTTTTAGAAAAATTATTGGGTAGCGTCACGTTCAAAGCAATTAAATGTACAGTATACTGGACCAGGATCATCACAATCTTTTGGACAGCGTACAGCACTTATTACTGAACAAGGTGGCAGAGGATTTCCTTCATTATCTTCCGCTCCTTCATCAACAAATCTAGCAATTCTCCATATCTCTTCTGTAAATGGTACATTTGGAAAAGAAATAGACCTCTCTAATGTTGGTTTTATGCTTATAGAATTGATTCCGTTTTTTCACATCAAGCCTATTACAGGGAATACCATAATTATCAAAGCATTGTTGTAGATACCAGTGATAACATTTATGTAACTGGAAAATTAGAGAGAAGTGCCGATTGGGATAATAATAATTCCAAAGAAGGGTTCATTGCAAAATTTGATAGTGATCTAAATCTTATTTGGTCAAAAAGACTTAGTTCTGAAAATTTTAGTTTGGTAGGACTTTCGATAAAATATCATCCCGATGGCAATATAGTTTTCACCTACTATACTAGTGGCGATTTTCCAATTATTATCGGAAATATAGATTTAGATGGGAATCTTGATAAAACCACGGGCATGGCTTTAAATCAACCTTTTCTTCAAGTTGGTTCTGATGGTTCTATCCTTATGTTAAGTTTTAGAAAATTCGAACAAGATGGAAACTCCTCAATCGGAAATATTTTAGGAAAAACTAATACTGATGGTTCTATGGACAATTGCCCACAATTTAATGCCTGTCTTTCACTTTATGATTTTGAATTAACGTATCAGCCTGTCATCTGGCATGCGATGCCCTCTGATACAATGGATAGACTCAATATGAAAATGAGAGAAATCTCAACATCTTCCCAAGACTATTGTGTTACTCCTATTCCACCTACTCCATTTTTCTTACTCCCTGACACCATTTGCCAAAACCAGTGCCTTTCGCCTGATAGCTTAAATAACAGCTTAGCTCATGCTGTAAATTGGACAATCCACAGAGACTCTGTTCTCTATGAAACTGAAGATTTAACATTCAACTATTGCTTCAACATCCCCGGCACCTACCAAATCGAACAAGAAATATGGCTTCTCGGTTGCTCCGAATTTTTTACACATGAGTTGGTCGTACTTTCTGATAGTTTGGGTGATTTGTTGGGAGATGATAGAGTGGTTTGTGAGGACTCAGTTGTTACCCTTATACCAAATGCAATACGCCCAATTAAATCTTTTGAATGGAGTGATGGTAGCAGCACGTCAAGTTTAAAGGTCTCAGAATCAGGTACATATGTTACGAAGGTGACGGATGGATTTTGCGTGGCAATAGATAGGGTAGCAATTACATTTTTTGAAGACCTGTTTACGGGTATAACTTTAGAGTTGCCTTTAGACACGGCTGTTTGTGAGGCGTTTTTACCTTTTAGCTTAACTCCCAAAAGTGATTTTTTAAATGAATTTTTTATAAATAATGAAACAAATGCTCAATCTGTTTTTGAAATAATACAACCTGGCAACTATCAAATTAGAACCAATATTGAAGGATGTGATTTTGTGGAAAACTTCAATTTGAGTTTGGTGCCATGTGAAGTTGATGTTTATATTCCATCTTCTTTTAGTCCCAACAATGATGGCATCAATGACTTGCTTGAACCATTGGGCAATGATTTTATTGGAAAGCAAATGACGATTTGTGATCGATGGGGAGGTAAGCTTTTTGAAACCAAAAACCCACCCTTTAGTTGGGATGGAGATAGGGCAGAAGAAGGTGTTTATGCGCTTACCTTTTCTTATTTTAATTTGAGAAATAATAAAGAAGAGTTGATTTCTGCGGATGTTTTAGTAGTGAGATAATTCACCCATCCGACGGCTTTGAGCGGGCGGACGGGTGATAATTGCTTAATCTTTCCCTGCTTGATTCATTTCTTCAGCAGCACCTTCTTTTCTCCATCCATGATGCCCTTGATAACTTCTGTTCATCGCACCATGAATTGTTTTTACTCAAATTCGAATTTTCAAACCAACCAAAAAATTCCTTCCCGCTTGCGGATAAAAACCCGTTAAATTATAAGTGCTGCCTGATTCTAAACGAGCATAAGGATCATCTGGTCGCGCATCATAACCTTCGGAAATGTATCGGTAAGTCCACGCATTGGTACTAAAGCGTTGGTCAAATATATTTTGTATCAAAAAGTTGACTGAAATCGCTTGGAACCAATTCGATTTGAAAGTGTAATGAAATCTCAAATCTGTGAAATTATACGCATCCAAAGTCGTGTTTTCGTTGGAAGTGTTGTCGATGTATTGCTTGCCAACGTGTTTTTGCATTAGACTGATAATCAAGTCGTTATCTTCGTTTCCTTTCAACACATTGTAGGATAATTCACCTCCAAAAATTACGTTTGGTGAGAAAGCCAAATTGGTGTTTTCGTGTACGATAGTTTCTTGTTCCCAAGTATCCCAATTGTCGATGAATTCCGTGAACTCAGCAATTTTGTTTTGACTAAAAGTCAGGTTTCCTTGCAAGTCTAAAGCATCGGTCAAAGCGATTCCACCTACCAATTCTAAACCTAAACGATAGCTATCATCCACATTAACTCGACCATATTCTCCAACGTCATTGATTTGACCGGTGAGCACCAATTGGTCTTCGTAATACATGTAATAACCCGTTGCTTCAAAAGACGCTTTTTTCCATTTTTGGCGAAAGCCAACTTCTGTATCATAAAGTGTTTCTGGAGAAGGACGACTGTTGGTTGAAGACTCCGTGTAATCATCTCTATTGGGTTCTCTATTGGCAACGGCAAAAGAGGCGTACACGCCACCCGTTCTACTAGTTTCATAAAACCAACCCAATTTTGGATTGAAGAAAATCAAGTCATCCGTTTGCGTGACATTGTTGCCTTCTCCATCAAAACCAAGAAATTCATAACGAACATTTCTCACCTGTAAATCAAGGAATCCATTGAATTTTGGTGTGAAATTATAACCTGCTTTTGCATACAAATTATAATCTTCTTTGGTCGCATCGTTATCGTAATATCGCTCGAAAGAGGTCGCCGCTGGATCAACTAAAATACTAATTGGTTCACCATAATGTGCACCTTCATAGACATTTGCGCCCATGCCGATTCCAAGTTCAAACTTCTCGTCGGAAGTTTTGAAGTTATAATTTAATATAGCTCCATAAAAGTGATTGTCCAACCATCTACGACGTACTAAGTCAGATTCAAAAATAGTATCATTAATAGGTTTAATCCCATAGTCATCAAGGTCTTCTCCAATTTCATATTGTTCAAAGAAACCTAAACCTCGTGTGTAGTGCAGCGCCACTCCAAAATTCGAATTTAGCGAAAGCTCTTTATTATAAAATGCCTGATAATGGGTCTGTCGATAGTCATCCACTTGGTCATCATAAAAATCTCCATTGGAAGTTATACCACATTGATTGTAGGTTCTCAGTGAATCTGAATTGATGAATTGAGCAGGTACGCCACACCACGCTTGATAAGTTCTTTCTTTCCCAGAAAAAACGTTGAGTCGCAACGAAGAATTTTTGTTGATATAGGCCGCTGAACCATACCACGAAAACAAATCGGCACTACCTCGGTCGATGTATCCTTCAGAAAGTAAGCGAGAAACACGGCCATCAATTACCCAGTTTTTATTTATTAAACCAGTGCTGAAATTGGCGTTCAATTTTCGAGTTTGAAAAGAACCGAATGAGGTGTTGAGTTCAGCGAAAGGTTTGAGATTTACTTTTGAAGTATTGAGATTGATGCTTCCGCCAAAAGCGCCTGCGCCATTGGTAGAAGTCCCTACGCCACGCTGTATTTGAATGTCGCTTGTCGAAGATGCAAAGTCAGGTAAATCTACCCAAAAGACATTTTGTGATTCGGCATCATTGAGCGGGATTCCGTTGATGGTCACGTTGATACGCGATGGATCACTTCCTCTGATTCGCAAACCCGTATAACCGATACCCGTTCCTGCATCGGAGGTCACGACAGTTGATGGTTGCCAACGCAAAAGGTAAGGAACATCCTGCCCCAAGTTTTGCGTTTCGATTTCTTCTTTCGAAATATTGGAAAAAGTAAATGGCGATTTTGAATCCGCCCGTACCCCTTTAATGGTCGGGCATTCTAATAAAAAAGCCGAGGGCTTCATGCGAATAACAATCTGATCGTCTTTTGTTTCGCAGGTGAAGTTGATGGTTTCAAAACCGAGATAAGTTACCTTAAAGGTTTGTGGTTCATTTGGTACGTTATCAAATTTGAAGCTACCAGATTGGTCAGTTGTTTCCAGTTGGTCCACATCTGTCCAGAGGACATACGCACCTACCATTGGTTCACCTTCAATGTCAATGACTTTGCCCGTGACCGTTTTTTGTGCCAACAATGAAAATGGTAAAAAGAAAACCAGCAATAAGGTTAAAAATCGCATATCTGTGTTTTTGAAAATTACACAGGTATGCCATGAAAAGAGAAACGACAGATTGTCGGTTGACAATTTGTGTTTCTTGATTCACTCCCTTCCCGGTATTATCCGAGCAGGTTCGGAGGGTATAATCTCAGCCGTTGGGCACCCCTGTGTTTAAAATTTATGCGAAGGTAGGAAAAATGTACGTATCGTCGAATCCAATTCGAGGAGTATTCTATTCAAATGTGAAAACCGTCTAATTGGATTCGATAATACGTTTGGAAATGAGGTTGACTATGCTTCTAAAGCATCAATCTTTTTCAAAAGTTCTGCTGCTTCTGCTGTTTTTGCATCACTTGCTTTTCTATCTGTGGTAGAAAGGCGATAGGCTTCCTCCTGCAATTTTTTGTATTGATCCAAGAGTTTTTCCTTTTCTGTTTTCCTTTTAAAAAGTCCGAACATTATTTCAATATTTATGATGAATGGTTACTAACAATCTTTAATGATTGCTAAAACCAAAGGTTTGTCATAATGTTTAACAAATCTCCATGAATAAATTCATGGGCTGCCCGCAACCCATGAATTCATTCATGGGGGTACGCCGTACCGTGGGCTGTACGCACACGTGAATATCATACCCACGAATAAATTCGTGGGCTGCCTATAACCTCTGCAACCCATGAATTCATTCATGGGCTATGCCGTACCGTGGGCTGCACGCACACGCGAATATCATAAACCCACGAATAAATTCGTGGGCTGCCCAAAAAAAAGGACATCTGGAATAAATCCAAATGTCCTTTCTTTTTGCAACAAAAACTGCTGACTGAAATCTATTCAATCACCAATTTAGAAACCAAAGACTGATTGTTGTCTGAAATTTTCAAAATATAAATTCCAGATGCAGTTGGTAAATTGTTTAGTGTGAATGCATTCAAACCATTGTTTGTTTGGATGTTGTAATTGCGTAACAATTGTCCTTGAACGTTGAATAATTGTCCATTCAAAACAGTTGGTTTTGTATTCCAATCAAAAACGATTTGAGTTTGAGATTGAGCTGGATTTGGGCTGATGGCAAATTGGTTGATAGCATCGATTGTTCCTTTAGTTGAGGCAAGTTGACCTTTATTGAAAACAGAATTTCCAGTACCAGAACCTTCGAAACTTGTGAAGTTGATTTTCCAAATAGTCTCATCCATATCCTTTACAAAATATGCACGATTTTCGTCTAACATCCACATCCCTTGGAAGCTCTTCCAATCAAATCCGATTACATCGATATCCGCAGAAAGTGAATCTTGGTAAGTTGTAAAATCTACAGTGGCAGGATCAATATCTTTTGCTTCTGCAATTTCAACTCCATTTCTTGAAAGCACACCTGTTACCACATAATTTAGAGTCATACCCATTTGCGTCACAGAAGTAGCATATCTAGTGAATAACAAATCCCATTTGTCTTGAGGCGCAGCGATTACTTCACCAGTTGCAAAAGAGAAAAATGCCATTGTACCATTTTCGTAATCTGTTTTATTAATTGATTGGGTTACCTCATTTGAACCATCCAAATCAGCATATCTGAAATTGTAAGTTGTAATGATAATGCCTTGAAATTGGATTTTTTTCCAGCTACCATTTCTCAATTTTACGGCAAATATTTTACCGCCATTTACCATGTTGGTCATGAAATCATATTTTCCCCAACCAAAATCAAATGGATCCATAGGATTTCTTCCTTGATTGAAAGCACCACCATAAGTCCATGATTTATCATCATTGTACAAGCGGTCTGTCAACATCGTTTCGTCGATAGCATCCTCCCAATTTGTAGTTGGAGCTTCATAAACTTCTAACTCCGCTCCAGTAGAGCCCATGCTGAAATTAGCAGACTCGTTGATGTGGATTCCAGCATCCTGCAAACCAATCGCTGTGAAAGCAATATCCCAACTTTCATTGTCAATGCTTGTGGTATTATCATCAGAAAGTAGGTAGAAAGATTGTTGTCCATATCCAAAACCATTGGATACAGTAACTTCTTGACCAAATGCTAATTGTGAGACGAATAGTAAAACAGTAAAAAGTATAGTTCTAATCATTGTTGTAAGTTTAAAAAGGTGATTACTAAAAAGGGCGCAAAATTACCTTTATAAAGAGTGCAGAAATAATGTTTGTTGTCTTTGTTTTAATAAAATGACGAAACCATGACAATTGAACTTCAAGTAGCCGCTTGGCTGACATTGTTTATAATTTTTAATGCGAATCAGGAGTTGAAAAACAATTTTTTGCAGTTTCATAGCACCATGCTTCAGCTTGGTGTAAAATGCTAAAATTAGTGGGCTTTAGCCGAACATTAGAATTGTTTTCGGCTAAAGCCACATGGTTTTTCAATTAATCACCTTGCTAAAGCAAGGTGCTATGAAAAAAATCAACTCCTGATTCGCATTTTTAGTTATTAAACAACTTCATTGTATTTTTTGATTTTGATTGCTCATTATGATTTTCATTTAAATGGCTTATATCCTGATTCCATTCCTTTTCTACCTTTCTCAATTTCACGAAGTGGCTCAACTGGTATTAATGTTTCTTTCAAGTCGGCTGGCAAACCTTGATAAATTTTAGTCCCCTCTGTTTTCCAGCCAATCATTTCGTCGCTTACTTCTTTTATGATTTTAGCTGGGTTACCTACAACTAAACTACGTTTTGGTATTTTCATTTTGGCTTTAACAAAACACAATGCCCCAATGATGCACTCATCACCTACCTCTGCGTTGTCCATAACAACTGCGTTCATTCCAACCAAACAGTTTTTGCCAATCGTTGCGCCATGAATAATTGCTCCATGACCAATGTGAGCCGATTCTTTTAATAAAACGGTCACTCCAGGAAACATGTGAATGGTGCAATTCTCCTGCACATTGCATCCATCCTCAATGATGATGGCTCCCCAGTCGCCACGAATCGCTGCTCCAGGACCGATGTAAACATCTTTTCCAATTATCACATTTCCAGTGACTGCTGCTTGCGGATGCACATAGGCAGATTCATGTACAACAGGAATCCAATCTTTGAATTTATAAATCATATTTAAATGGATAAAGTATTTTCTTTAATGGTTTAGGTCGGAGTTTGAAAACATATTACAAATAATAATAATATTTGGCACTGTCCTTGTTATAAATGTATTTAGATAATCATAATACGTGAAGACTCCACATCTAAACAATTACGTATTCAAGGCACTCGCCTAAAATTAAAATTATTTTCACAATGAATTACAGATCGACTTATCAAAGCTACCTCACGAGGTGGATTTTAAAAGTAAGTGTTGTCGCAGCGGCATTTCTTTTTATGTTCGGTAGTAACATTCAAGCCGAGGGTTCAAAAGATTTTTTGAATAACCCTGGCTTTCGTTTGTTCTTCTGGGCAGAAAAGCAACAACAAATCAAAGTGTATGCAAACGCAGGAGAATTCATCAATGTTGGCTCAAGTCACGTTGGGGTTTCTGGTGGTTTCATTAGAGTTTTTAGACCTGATGGAACTTTGCATATTATTTATGACAATTCCGGTAATTCTGGAATTGCTATCATTAATAATGATGTGGAAGAATTGAATGGCCCAACTGGAGGCGGTTCTACTGCTGGTGCAGGTTACGTACCTGGAATAGTTCCAGTAGGCGCTGGACAAGATGGTATTTGGACTGTAACCTTTGAGTACGGAACCTATACAGGAGGTGCTTTTGCAAACCTACTCAATAACTCACCGTGGACAAGAGTTGCCAATCAACCAGGCAACAGAAGAGTTGTTTTGGCTTGGGATATTACGGTAACACAGGGTGCTGCTGGTAACGAGGGTGGAGTAGCCAAAGAGGGTAGAGTTTACTCTAATGATTACCATTCTATCATGAATAGAAACGGAGTAACTTCTTCACCTGTTTATTATGTTTTGACAAAAGCAGGTTTCCAATACGAAGTAAAGTTTGACGATGTTGACCCTTGGGGGTTCCCTATTTATTCCAATAATATTGGTTTGGTAGATGGAAACGGAAATGCACTTTACAAATCTACGGGCGAAAATGATTACATCCGAAGTGCTGATATGACCAATTGGGATCCAAATCTGACTTACTTATATGAGCCACAAGCAGAAGATGCAAATGGTATCATCAATAATAAAATCTTCTTTAATACGCCAGACCCTGACATGCCAGCAAGGGCAATGACAACTGATGTTTGGAGAACCAATACCCATACAACTTGGCTTTTTGCTAATCCAGATGATGCTAATGTAACCTTCGAAGGCTTCCGTGTAGAAGCAGATAATGGGACGGGCGTAACTTGTACGCCAAACTCAATTCAAACGGATCAAGGTGGTTATTTTGTTTTTGAATTAGATGAAACTGGAGACATCAGTTTGTTTTTGGATATGAATAACAACGGCAGCTATTTCGATGCAGTCGATATCAATATTACTAAAAGTGTAACTGCTGGTTTGGATTCCATCTTTTGGGATGGAATGGACGGATTGGGAAATTCTTTTCCTGAAGGAACACAATTGACCATCCCTTACAAATTATCATTACGTGCAGGTGAAATTCACGTGATGCTTGAAGATATTGAGAACGATAACGGTGGTTTGACTATCACTTTGATGAATAATGTTGGGGTAGCTAACCCTGATGAGTTTTATTACAATCATACAGAAATTGGTGGCCCATTGAGTGGCGGTGGAACTGGTTCGCCAGAGCCAACCAACGAAGGATATGTCTATACAGCTAATTTCGGAAACGAAAAATTTCTCGACTATTGGGCATTTGTTCCATTTGATGGAGGTTTGGAAGAGACGATTGGTTTGACCGTTACAGATGACTGTACGCCACCACAACAACCAGATTTTGACAATGATGGTATCGCCGATATTGATGATATTGATGATGACAATGACGGTGTTCCCGATTTAGATGAATACTGTAATCCAAATGCAAACTTTGGATGCCTGCCAGGTGGATGGGATCCGAGTGGCGATGAGGATGCAGATGCAGTTCCTAATATGATGGATGCAAATGATCCAACCGTGCGGCTCAATTGTTTGGATGCCGATGGAGATGGAATCTGTGATGCTTTAATTTCAATTTTCGATACAGATGGTGATGGCGTTCCGGATCACTTTGATTTGGATAGTGATAATGATTGAATCACTGATTTGGTAGAAGCAGGTCATAAGCAACCAGATGCAAATGGTGATGGTATCATTGATGGCCCAGCAGCATTGTTTGGAGACAATGGACTTTACAACCCAATCGCTTCTCACCCAGATGATTTAAATGCAACAGAGACTTATACAATTTGGGATTATGATAATGATGGCATTCCAGACCATGATGATTTGGATAGTGATAATGATGGTATAAATGATGTTACAGAAGCAGGTTACATGACCTCTGATTCAAATGGAGATGGAAGAGTGGATGATGGAAATGGAAACGTACCTGCTGTAAGTGTTACAGGTTTAGTTCCATTGATTAACCCAGCTATAACGGGTAATCCAATTCCGCTTCCTCCAGACTGGGATGGGGATTCAGTTCCCGATTGGCATGACTTGGATAGTGATAATGATGGTATCAATGACGTAAGAGAAACCAACAAACCAGATGGTGACAATGATGGTTTTATCGGAACAGGTATGCCGATTGTAAACGTAAATGGACAAGCAACTACGGATGCAAACAATACACCGTTGACAACGACTTCTGCTCCAATCGATACAGATTCAGACAATACGCCAGACTGGCATGATCTCGATTCTGATAATGATGGAATTTTCGATACACATGAAGCAAATCGCCCTGACAATGATAACAATGGTGTTATTGGAATGGGAACTCCAATGGTAAATTCATTCGGTCAACCAACAGCTGATGCGAACAACCAACCAATCGTCGTAATTTCTGATCCAGAAGATCATGATGGTGATGGAATTGCAGATTTTCAAGACATAGACCGTGATAATGATGGTATCGTTGACAGTTACGAATGTGAGCAATGGCCATGTGTTGATACGGATGGTGATGGCGTTTCAGACGTAGATGATTTGGATAGTGATGGCGATGGTTTGAATGATACAGATGAATGTATCAACGGTGCCAACTGTCCTGATGATAACTCAAACAATGTTGATAACTTTAGAGAATATACCTGTTTCGACGGTAACACTCCTGTGATTGGAAACATCTCAGCAGACGAGGAAATCTGCGAAGGACAATCTGTAAATCTTTCAGCGATTAACATGGTGAATGCTACTGATTCAGTAATGTTCACATGGGCTGGCCCAAATGGATTTATGATCACAGGAACTGCGACTTCTGCGGGGCCTTTCCCAATTGATGCCGCTGGTTTAGATGAAAATGACACAGGTAATTATACATTGACATTAACTTCTGACAGAGGATGTCCTTCTCAACCAGAAGAGGTGTTTATTTTAGTAAATGACTCCCCTGACCAACCAACGATTGATGTAAATGGAAATGATTTTTGTACAGGTGAAGAGTTGATTTTACAAACAACGGTTTACAATGGTACAAATGTAACCTACGACTGGTTGTACACCAACGCCAACGGAAATACAACCATTTTAGCAAATACAACTTTACCAAGCTATAGAATTGATTTCGTAAGATCTGTTCAATCGGGAATCTATCAAGTTGCTATCAATAATGGTATTTGTGTTTCTCTAAATTCAGCTGGAGAGTTAGTAACAATTACAGATAACCCAGTGGTGGATCCTCCGTTGAACTCTACCATTGACGTTCCTGCCTGCGAAGGAGACGATATCGCGCTTGAGGTAGGAGGTATTCCAGGAGCAACTTATGAGTGGTTTGGACCAAACGGTTTTATGAGCAACGGCTCTTCTCCCAATATTTTGGATGCAGATATGAGTGATGCAGGAGAATACTTTGTAGTTGTGACAAAAGACGGTTGCGGAAGCACCTCTGTTGTGACAGAAGTTTTAATAAACGAAACTCCAGATAGACCAATCCTTAGCGGCCCAACAGATATCTGCGAAGGTAGTGATGCAGTGTTGACAATTGACAACCCTGTGATGAATCCAACTGGCCCAGTTAGATATGTTTGGTTCAATGCAGCGACAGGTGACGTGGTAGGAAATTCTTCCTCATCAACTCTAATATTAAATGACATTATGGCTTCCGCTTCTGGTAGTTATATCGCATTAGCAGAGATGGAAGGTTGTGCTTCTGAGTTGTCAATGCCAATGACCATCAATGTAGTACCGGGGCTTTCCGTTAGCGCACCTACAAGTAATGCTACCCAAAATAACCCGATTTGTGAAGGGGATGATATCACGTTGATTGTACAAAATATCCCAGGTGCAGACTACGAATGGTATGGACCAAACGGATTGGTAAGCAATACTCCAGACCCAGTTATTACGAATGCAACATTGGCAGATATGGGTTCCTATTATGTAGTTGTTACAAAAGATGGATGCAGTTTGACCACTCCAATGACAGATGTTTTCTTATTGGAAAGAGCAGACCAACCAATGTTGATGAATCCAGGTGCAGTTTGTGAAGGTGGTGATGTTTCTTTAACAATTTCAAACCCTCCAACCCAACCAGGTTTGAGTGTGATTTACGAATGGTATGATGCCAATACCAACCAATTGGCCAATACCACAACGGTACCTGAATGGTCATTTACAGATGTTACAAATGCAGATGAAGGAGACTTCTATGTTGTAATCATTATGAATGGATGTGCTTCTGAGCCATCAATGGTTCAATCGGTTGTAGTTGGTGGTGGCCCTGCATTGAATGCACCAACCAATACGACTACTGCAAATGCACCAATTTGTGAAGGCAATGATATTTTACTAACGATTGATTTTATCCAAAATGCAACATATCAATGGTTTGGACCAAATGGATTTACTTCCAATACCTTCAATCCACTGTTGACGAATTTGACAATGGATGATGCGGGTGAGTACTATGTTGTTGTCACTGCTAATGGTTGTACAACCACTACACCTGCAACGGAATTATTCGTAGCACCTACACCAGCAAATCCAATTATCGCAGCACCAGATGCGCAATGCGTAGGAAGTGATGCCGTGATGAATATTACTTCTCCGACCATTCCAACAGGAGCAACTGCAACTTACGAATGGTTCGATGCGAATACCAATCAGTTGGTAGGTACGACAACGACTCCAACCTTAGAATTTAATAATGCAACGACTGATGATGCTGGAACTTACTATGCTATCGTAACGATGGATGGATGTCCATCAAGTCAGTCAAACCCACAGACGCTCGATATAGATGCAATACCAACAGAACAAGCCTTCGGTGGAACGCAAATGATTTTCGCTTGTACTGAAGAAGAAATTATGCTCGAAGCTGCTATACCAGCAAGCCCGAATGTAAGAGGAATGTGGACAGCAATGGGCGCTGCCCAAGTTGTACAGCCACAACAAAATTCAACCTTAGTTTGGGACTTAGCTCCAGGAATGAACAACTTCGTGTGGTCACTTTCTGCGGGTGCTTGTATCAATTTTGATATGGATACGGTAACTGTTTTGAACGAAGGATTAGTAGCTGCAACCAACGATGTTTATTCTTTGAATGATGGTGAAACGATTGAAAGCAATATGGTTGTCGTCAACGATAACCTCAACGATGTAAATGATTGGAAAATTACAGTCGTAACACCTCCAACCTTAGGAACGGTTGAAGTAAATACGGACGGAACATGGACATATACGCCTCAAGAAGGATTCTTCGCAGAAGATATGTTTGTGTATGAAATCTGTAATGCAAACTGTCCTGAGCAATGTGATGAAGCAACAGTAACGGTTCGTTCAACAAGTGTTGGAGAATGTTTCGTTCCAAACTTCATTACACCAAATAATGATGGTGCGAATGATAATTTCACGATTCCTTGTTTAGATAACCCAGATGCTTACCCAGACAATGAAATGCAAATTTTCAATAGATGGGGTGATAAAGTATATGATGCTGCGCCTTACCAAAACAATTGGGACGGACAATGGAGAAATGCTCCATTACCTCCAGGTACTTATTTTTACTGTATGAAATTGACTCCTGACAGCGAAGCGGAGATGGGATATATCACTGTAATTAGGTAGTACAGTTCAAGATTTTGCGATTTGTAAAGGGGATTCATGAATCTCCTCTACAAGTCAAAATTCGATACATCTTGAGATGTACCCAATATTTAAATCAAAAAATTAAATTTTTCAATAATGAAATTTATAAAATTTTCAATCATATTTTGCTTGTTGAGCACTGGATTGACGGCACAGAATGATGTGCAATTTACACAGTTCATGTTCAACAAGTTAGGCTACAATCCCGCCTTCGCAGGATCGGATGATGCCTTAACCATTGGCGGAATTTTCCGTGAACAGTGGGTTAATGTTGAAGGAGCACCACAGACTTTGAGAGCCCACGCACACACACCTTTTTTCAAAAACAAATGCGGAATCGGAATCGCTTTAACTTCCGACAAAATCGGTTTGATGCAGACCAATGCACTTGACCTAAGTTACTCATACAGAATGCCTATTGGCAAAAACAAATTGAGTTTCGGTTTGAGCGGTCGCATCGAGCAAGGTTCTGCAAACTGGAGTTTGGCACAAGGTGTTGACAACGTAGATGCAGCTTTACCAACGACTGAGTCTTCTATCTTTCTTCCAAATTTTGGAGCAGGCGTAACTTACAGTGGCGACCACTTTTATGTAGGCGTTTCAGTGCCTCAATTGTTGAACAACACTAACTTTCAATACAGCGATTTGCCAAATGACAATGACATGGCAATGCGTACAACTTACTTGATGGCAGGAACGGAATTTACACTTTCGTCAAAAGTAAAATTGTTGCCAACGGCATTGGTTAGCTACAATCCAAATGCACCAGTTGATGTAGATGCA
>CALLVG010000101.1 GCA_938010715.1 uncultured Saprospiraceae bacterium | reverse complement strand
CGCAGAGCATTATACCATCGTTGATTTGCTGCGCAATGATTTGAATTTAGTGGCCAAAAAAGTTCGAGTCAATAATTTTCGATACATCGACAAAATCGAAACGAATAATGGCAGCCTACTCCAAGCAAGTACAGAAATTTGTGCGGAATTAACCGACGATTGGAAAAGCCAAATCGGAACTATTTTCTCTACCTTATTACCTGCAGGTTCAGTCACCGGTGCCCCAAAAAGAAAAACCGTCGAAATCATTAAGGAAACGGAAGGTTATGACCGTGGTTGGTACACTGGAGTTTTTGGTATATTTGACGGAAAATCGCTTGACAGCTCCGTCATGATTCGATTTATCGAAGAAAAGGACGGAAAAATGATTTTTAAAAGCGGTGGCGGCGTTACTGCCAAAAGCGATGCTCGTGCCGAATACAATGAATTAATTCAAAAAGTGTATGTCCCTATTGCTCGAAACCATCCGATTGGAGAACGGCAAACTGATCAATCTCCCGCTCCATCAGAAACGAGTCAATTACAGTCGAAACGAACTTTTCGATAACCTGCCCGTGCTCGACCTTGAGCAATCCATTAAAATTCCAAAAGGACATGAAACTGGCCTTTACAAATGCCGAGTTGAATATGATACCGCGATCAGAAAAGTAAATTTCTTTCCATACATTTTAAAGAAAATCGAATCTCTCAAAATCATTAAGGACGATAAAATCGACTATCATTTAAAATATGAAGATAGGATGCCCTTGTTTCTTTTGTACGACAAGCGAGCACATGCCGACGACGTGCTTATTGTAAAAAACAATCGACTCACCGATACTTATTATTGCAATACTGCTTTTTTGGAAAAAGGCATTTGGTACACACCTGAGCAACCATTGCTCCGAGGCACTCAACGCGATTTTTTAATTTCTAAAAAAGTCATCATACCTGCCGACCTTACGATGAATGATCTCGGTCGTTTTGATAAAATTCGACTTTTTAATTCCATGATAACTTGGGAGGATGCGATGGATGTGGAAATGATTTATACGTAACGCGGAGCGGTGCTCCACGAAATTCTGAAATTTTACATTTCATGCGAATCAGGATTTTAATTTTTCATTAGCCTTAATGACGGACAAATAGCACCTTGCTTTAGCAAGGTGATTGATTGAAAAAAAGGTGGCTTTAGCCGAACAAAAGTTAATGTTCGGCTAAAGCCACTCATTTCAACCATTTTACACCAAGCTAAAGCTTGGTGCTATAAACAGTATTTTAATATTTCATGTCCCAAGCGACATCGCGGAGCACCGCTCCACGTTACGATTTTATCACTTTGCGCACCGCTCTCCCCTCTTTCGTATTAAAAACTAACAAATAAATACCTGACGTTAAATTCGAAATATTCAATTTGAACGTTCCTTTCAAAACGCTGTTTTCTCGGAATTGCTTTATCGGCCTGCCCAATAAATCTGTGAGTTGGATATTCAAATCTTCTGGTGTTTCAAAATTGGTTTCTATGTTAAGTATGCGGTGAACTGGGTTTGGAAAAACTTTGATACCTGTCAACTCAATCGTTTCGTTGATACTTGTAGAACCATCCAAAACCTGAATAGTATCAACTATAGAAGCTGTACATCCATCAGCATTTGTTACCGTCAGACTGACGTAATATTCACCCATCGCAGCGTAAGTATGAGATGGGTTTTGATCGGTACTCAAAGTACCATCTCCAAAGTTCCAAGACCATGATATCGCATTGGTAGAAGCATCTTCAAATTGAATTGTTGGGTCATTGTTAATATCAACTGATGGAGCAGATTTTGTAAAATCAGCAACTGGTGCGCCCATTTGAGCAAATACATTTACTGGCACAGATGTACGACCGCATATCTCTCGGTGTTCGATTTTCCAATTATAAAAATAATAGTAGGCGCGGTCACCTCCAGCAGCTATTGAATTGCCTTTTATCGTAACAATATTATCTACTTTGTACGGGAAATTTGCTCCAGAAATGGAAAGTTTTAAAGGATGACTTTTGAGCTTCATTATATAGTTACTCCCTCTTGGGACATCAATATTTAAAGGCATTGTGTTTTCTCCTACGCTGTTTAAAAAGGATTCAACTGTTGCTATCGTATTGCCATCTGAGTCCTCCACTTCTACTTCACAAAAACCTTTTGAAGCTGTAAAAACTTGAACTGAATTTAAGGTAAATGGGATGTGCGCATCGAATCTAAGCCCACCAATCTGAACTGGCGAAAGTCGCGTGGCTTCCAACTCATCACCTGCACCTACAGTAAATTCTGCTAAAATATCTGCATAATAAATTCTATCGTTGGTGAGTGGTGGGGTCAAAAATGTTTGTCCCGTTCCTAAAGGTGTTCCTCCAACGGAATTTGCATACCATTCGTAAGTAATTTTATCTGCACGCGGGTCTCTAAATTCGTTTCTTAATAAGGCTTGTGTGTTTTGGCAGACTGTTCCTTCCTCGTGGTCGGCAACGTAAGCTTCCAATGGAGCACGACCCAAGGTTCCGACCATACGAACCATTCTGTTATTATAAAGATATTGATCTGGAATTCCATTTGGATTTTGAAGGGTAACGACCATTTCCCAAATTCCCGCAGGAATGTCAAATGAATCTGAATCGAAAGAGATACGTTCACCTTTCGCCAAATTGCCTGACCAAGTAAGTATTTCTTGTGTTCCCAATTCTGGAAACTCTACCAATATTTCTAAACTCGTGAGCGCGTCTTCTCCTTGGTTTTCAATGGTCGCAAAAAAGGTCGCCGCAACTCCACAGAAAAATTGTGGCACTTTCAAATCAACTAATACTGGATCAACCTGCAAACCTGGATCGGCAGGTGTATTTCCTTTCTCAACCAAAAACTCAAAAGCAGCATCGACGTCAATTATACCCATACCATAAGCGTTATCCTCCCCTGGTATTCCCAAATCTCTTGCGGTGAGGTATAGTGCTTCTTTAAAATCTCTGCCGAGCAAATCTGGGAATGCTTCTTTTAGCAACATCACGGCCCCTGCTACGTGCGGTGCCGCCATCGAAGTACCTGTTTTGGAACTATAGCCACCATCAAAAGTAGCAGAACGCACATTTGTGCCAGGAGCTGAAACCTCTGGCTTGATTAAAATAGATGAATCACCACCACAAATCGAAGGTCCTCTACTCGACGAATTCGTTATATTCAAATCATTTCTATTGCCATTCAAATTTCCAACACAGAAAATATTCAACTCATCGTAATTAATATTTTTGGGAGCAGTGATTGTTGAATCGCCGCTACCTCCATTTCCAGCAGAAAAAATAACGGCCATTCCAACTGCCTCCGTTGCTTGGATCGCACCAACATACAAACTATTGCACTCGTCTCTCGCTTGCGGATCCCACCATGAATTATTGATAGCAACGGGCATATCTGCAACTGTCGATGAGTCTCCATCTGGATCCATTGCCCATTGCCAAGAAGCTAAGTTCTCGTTTTCGTTTTGCGTGTCTCCACAGATAGTTCTTGCACCCACCCATGCACCATTGAAGGCGACACCGATGGTATCATTGTTAACCCTATCTAGTCCTATCATTGTCCCTAAGGTATGCGTCCCATGGTCGCCGCAAAATGTTGGTTCTTCCTCGCTTATATTTATTGCGAAAAAACCCTGATCGTCGCCATTATAAAGACCGATATAATTTGGCAGCGCAGGGTGCGCAGGATCAATACCTTGATCTGCACTCATACCGATGGTTCCTCGTCCTGTATAACCCCTCGCCCACATTTTGTGTGCGTTGATTCTTTCCAAACCAATCTCTCGACCGTTTGGTGCAGGAGGTAGTGCTTCGCAGCTTTCTTCGTAGGCTTCAAGCTGTAATTTGCCATTCAAATCCATTTGTTGGATATCTTCTCTTTTTGAAAGTTCAGAAATTATATCGACTGGAACCTTTGCATAAACAACATTCGTAATCCACAGCGGAGAAACCTCCTTCACCCGCTCATTATTCTTCAATATTTCTAAAATAGGAGCTTGAGTTGCTTTTGCTTTTGCCTTCAAGGCTGCATTGATTTGTTGACTCCTCTGCACTTGAGGAGTTTTCGTAGAGCGAAATTTCAAATCCATTTCTAAAATATCAACCCTATCTTTTAGAAGAATACTAATGTGATGAATTCCTTCTGGTGATTCTTTTATTGCTGATCTTAATCGCTCACTCATATAGACATTCTGACCAAACAGAGAAAGTGATAAAAACAAGACGAGAGAAAGGGTAATGATTTTTTTCATAATTGATGTTTTTTGATTGAAGTTGCTTTTAGAGCTTGTTTAAATTGTTAAAAAACAACTTCTGGCCAATTATTTATATTTATGCCAGCAGTAAGCAACAGATTATCCTCCAAATTGAGTTTGCTTCAAAAATAGAAAGTTATCTTACTTTTGGTGCATCTAACCAAGCCAAAAGTATCATTGCTTACAATTGTCACCGATATTTCCATGAAAAAACATTTAAAATTAAAAGTTTCGGGTAGAGTCCAAGGTGTTTGGTACCGTGCATCTACTGAGCGAAAAGCTAAAGAATTGGGTATTTGCGGATTTGTGCAAAATGAACCAGATGGAAGCGTTTATATAGAATGTGAAGGCACTCAAGCGCAATTGAATACATTGATTGATTGGTGTAAAGGAGGCCCTCCATTGGCTAATGTTACTGATATTAAAATTGAAAATGGCGAGGTGATTGGTTTTGATTCTTTTTCTATAAAAAGGTGAGGAATAGTTTTTGCCGTATTGTTTTCATCTTTTTTATAATAAAAGATACTTTTGCACCGCTTTTCGCGAAAATTTTTTATTAAAATTCAGACTTAAAATAATGAATAAAATAAGCCCAGATTTAAACTTAGATAAGTTAGAAGCAAACGCAGTTTTCAATACTTTTAAAAAATTTGATCAAGAACATGTTTTTAAATTTTGGGATCAACTTTCCAAAGAAGAGCGCCAAAATTTATTAGAGCAAGCTTCAGAAATAGATTTAAAACAGCTTAAAAATTTGACGGAAGAACACTTAGTTTCAACGGCAACAAAAAGCATTGACTTTAGTGAAATAACGCCTGCTGAATACATAAAACTAAAAAGCAAAAACAGTAACCCTGAAGAATGGGAAGAGGCAAAATCTCTCGGAGAAGATGCCATCAGAAGCGGAAAAGTTGCTGCTTTCACGCCTGCTGGCGGACAAGGTTCAAGACTTGGTTTTGACGCTCCTAAAGGGATGTATCCTGTAACGCCAGTTTTAAAGAACTCGCTATTTCAATTATTTGCTGAAAAGATAAAAGCAGTTTCAAAAAAATATAACGCGAATATTCCGTGGTACATTATGACTTCTTTAGAGAATCATAACGATACGGTGGAGTTTTTCATGACAAATGATTTCTTCGGTTTTAACGAGGAGGATATTCAGTTCTTCTCACAATACACCATGCCAGCTGTTGATTTTGAAGGAAAAATTTTAATGAGCAATAAGCATAATATTGCAAGAACACCAGATGGTCATGGAGGTTCCTTCAAAGCACTTGTAAAAAGTGGAAGCACGGACGACATGGCGAAAAGAGGAATTGACATTGTCTCCTTTTTTCAAATTGATAATTCATTGGTGCAATGTATTGATCCGTACTTTATTGGATTTCATATTAAGCAGCAATCAAAGCTCTCATCCAAAGCTTGTATCAAAACAGAGCCAAAAGAAAAAGTTGGATTGCTTGTCGCTAAGAAAGGAAGAATATCAACGATTGAATACAGCGATTTTCCAGATGAAATGGCAGCAAAAAGAAATGATGAAGGTGGACTTTTGTTTTCTACTGGAAGTATTGGGATACACCTTTTTGACCGAGAATTTATTTCGAAATTGGGAGAAGATAATGAAGATTTTCAACTACCTTTTCACAAAGCAGTTAAAAAAATCAGTACCATTGATGACGAAGGAAATCCTATTTCCTTGGAAGCACCAAATGGTGTCAAGTTTGAAATGTTTGGTTTTGATGCACTGGACTACACCAGCAATGCAATGATATTTGAAACTTTAAGAGAAAATGAATTTAGTCCATTAAAGAATGCGACTGGTAAAGATTCTCCTGAAACGGTTTTAAATCTTCAATTGCAATTATTTAGCAGTTGGGTAAAAGCAGCAGGAGGGAAAATAGAAGTTGACGAAAACGGTTTGCCACCATTTAGTTTTGAAATCAAACCATCTTATGCTACTGATGTGGATGAGTTTATCGCAAAATATGATGGCGAAGCGATAGCGGAAGGGGTTGTATTGGCGTGACGCGGTTTTTCAGTCGGCAGTTTTTCAGTCGGCAATCTACAGTGGGCAGTCCGCAGTGGGCAGTCCGCAAACCATTGTACGAGAATAGGACATTTGGAATTACTCCAAATGTCCTATTCTTGTTTTAGGAAAAATCTTCGATTTTTCGCCGACTGCCGACTGCCGACTGCCGACTGCCGACTGCCGACTGCCGACTGCCCTTCTCCTAATTTACTATGAATTACAACAACTGTCGCCCTCAACTTTTGGTGACTTAAACTTTTTTCATACTTTAGCTAAACAAAGGTCTTACTTTAAAAGCTTTTATAACAAACACTTTTAAAATTCTATTAGATAAAATGAGAAAATTCACTAAAGGACTTCTATGTCTTTTTACAATCTCCACTTTAGTTTTCACTTCGTGTGTCTCTTCCAAAAAATTTAAAGCATTGGAATCCGCGAAAATGTCTGTTGACTCAGCATTATCAGCAGCACAAACAACAATTTCCAATCTGGAAAGTGAGAAAAATGTTTTGATAGGCGACAAGTCAAGCCTCGAAAGTCAAGTCATGCAAATCAAATCAGATTTGGAAGGCGTGAAGGGAGAAATCGCAACTTTCAAAACTCAAGTTTCTGAAGCAAAAAAAATGATTTCGGATAAGGATGCGCAACTAACCAATATCAGAGGACAAATTGCTGGTGCATTTTCTAACATCAATTCAAGTGGTCTTTCTGTAATCCAAAGAGGTGATATGTTTTATGTTTCTATGTCTGAAAAATTGCTATTTGCAAGCGGTTCTTCAAGAATAGGAAGAGATGGTAAAGCTGCTTTGCAAAACCTTTCTGCTGTACTTGCCAAAAATCCAAGTATGAAAGTTATGGTTGAAGGACATACCGACAGCCGTAAATACAATGCAGGTACCAACTGGGATTTGAGTGTAGATAGAGCAGTTTCGGTTGTAACACAGTTGGTTAAAAACGGAATGCCTCCTGCCAATTTAATCGCAGCGGGTAGAGGTGAGCACGTCCCTGCTGTCACTGAAATAAAAGGGGACAATAACACTTACAAACAAAACAGAAGAGTGGAAATCGCTTTGATTCCATCTGTTTCAAGTTTATATAATCTTAGATAAACACACCCTAATTGCACCAAAAAAGTTTTTTTTGGGTTAAATCATGAGGCATCTCAGCGGAAGTTGTGGTGCCTTTTTTTTTAACAGGTTGCCGTTGTTGCCGTGTTGCCATTGTTGCCGAGATAATTTATGGTTCAATTACTTAAACTTAGCTTACAGACTTATACGCTCTGTTACTTATTTATATTTCTTCCTTCGATTTAATCCTGAAAATTTTTAAATCCTGAGAATCCTGATTCAGACTGAAATAACCGACATTAAAAATAAGCCACCTATTCACAAGTGCCGATGTATTCTTCTTCGTCTGGAGACGAAAAAATAATCGAGTTCAATCTAAAGACTGAACGCAACGACCAACCTGGCAACAATGGCAACCTGGCAACAATGGCAACCTGGCAACAATGGCAACTCGGCAACAATGGCAACTCGGCAACAATGGCAACTCGGCAACTCGGCAACAATGGCAACTCGGCAACAATGGCAACTCGGCAACAA
>CALLVG010000100.1 GCA_938010715.1 uncultured Saprospiraceae bacterium | reverse complement strand
TTCTAAACTACGAGTTTAGAATTCCCCTGAAAAATTTGGAAACAGTCAGAATTATAGAATAATATTAGACTTTATTCCAAAATATCTTGTATGCGTTTAATCACTCTTTTTTCACCACTTTTCGTTAAAAAATTGAACGATAGCTAAGGCTATCCTTAAATTTTTTTCCTCAATTGGCAAAAAAATAGCAATCAACCGCTCTACAACATTTTTTAAAATAAAGTCTAATCATTCTATCATTTAATCATTTCAAAAATTAAGAATGAAATATTTAATATTGCTTACTATGGGATTATTCAGTTTTTGGTCTGATAATGAAGTTGCGACTTCTTTTTATGATTTTAAAATTCAGGCATTGCACAGTGATGAGGAAATCAACTTTGCTGATTTTAAAGGCAAAAAGATTTTGATAGTCAATGTTGCTTCCAAATGTGGATTCACGCCTCAATACGAAGGACTCGAAAAATTGAATGAAGAATTTGGCGACAACTTGGTCGTAATCGGTTTTCCATGCAATCAGTTTATGTTTCAAGAATCTGGTTCAGAAGAAAAAATTGCCTCTTTTTGTCAAAAGAATTACGGCGTCAGTTTTCCGATGACGACCAAAGTGAAAGTAAAAGGTCGAAGCAAACATCCAATTTACAAATGGTTGACTTCCAAAAAGCAAAACGGAAAAGGAGATTATAAAGTCAAATGGAATTTTAATAAATTTCTAATTGATGAGGAGGGTCAACTGGTGGCGCACTTTGGATCGAAAGTGAAGCCTTACAGCGAGGAAATTTTGAAATATCTAAAGTAGCCACAGTCAGTCAGTTTGAAAAAATAAAGGAACTTTTAAAGCGAAATAGGCATTTTAGCAAAAAGAAATTCTAATTTTGCCGTTCAAATTATAAAAAATCGTAATTTCGGTAAGCATTTTGCATATACGATTTTAATAATACCATAAATCACGCTTTGTAAAAATCGATGAAGTACTCCTTTAAATATATCATGTTGGCGATTTTGAGCCTTGTCCTTTTCTGGGACAATGAGGTTTCTGCCCATGACTTTAAAGTAGAAGTAATCGAGGGCGAAGAAGAGTTAATCGTCGAAGGACAAAATATTGACGCTAAGGAGATTTTAGTTAATATTTCTTCTAAATACGGATTCAATCGCCAATCTCGCGGACTCGCTCAAAACTTTCGTGAATATGGAGATGGAGCAGTAATCGTCGGTCTTCCAAACGCTGCGTTCATTACCCAAACTTCAACAAAAGACGATAGAGTTGCTGAACTCAATCAGACAACTTCTTCAAATAGAAGCCTTTCTTTCAAAGCGCTTTTTGCGAAAGGCAGTTTTCAAAATTACATGTTGGATGATACTTTGGCTGGATTAAATTCAGTTAACCTAGTTTTATCCAAAACAGATAACTCGCCACAAACGGCGCAGCTAATCTCTTACCTTAGAAAAATTGATGCTCGCGGGCATTGATGCTTCCATTCCTTTTCAAATAAATTTTTCTTAGTACCAAAGTACGCTTAGCACAGGTTTTTTAATGCCCATTTTCTGTTGCAATTACAAGAGTAATTGCAACAAAAAACGCAATTTTAAGTAAGTTCTTAATTACGTGTGCGAATTATCAAACATCAATCAATCTTAATTTAAATAAATAGAATAATGCAAAACAAAGGTGTTATTAAGTTTTTCTTGGTCCTTATGGCCATCGTTTGTTTTTACCAGTTCATTTTGGTTTTTCCAACTCAAAAAGTAGAAGGTAATGCAAAAGAATATGCAACAAAATTAGCCGGTTCTTCGGAGGGACAGGCATACAATACATTTAAATCTAAGTACCTCGATTCTATGTCGAGCGAAAAAGTTTTCTCATTGCCATTGATTCGTGACTACACTTATCAAGACCTGAAAGGTGCTCAATTGAAAATGGGGCTTGACTTGGAAGGTGGAATGAGTGTCGTGATGCAAGTTGACATTAAGGAATTTTTGAAAAACCTTGCTGGAGTAACTGGCGACAAAGGTGATCCAACATTTATGACAGCACTTAACAACGCTGAAAAAAGAATGGCGACCACTCAATCAGATTTTATCACCTTATTTGCTGATGAATGGGGTAAGGTTGCGAATGGAAAAAAATTGGCAGACATTTTTAGATCCAACGAAAAAATGAGATCTGTAGGCGAAGATGGCCGATTGGCAATTAACTCAAGTTCTTCAGATGGTCAAGTAGCTACACGTATCCGTGCAGAAGCAAAAGAGAATGTTGATTTGACTTTTAAATTATTGAAAGAACGTATTGATAAGTTGGGTGTAGCCCAACCAAATGTTTCTTTGGATGAGGCAAGGGATTTGATCTTGGTAGAATTGCCAGGTATCAGCAACCCAGAGTCAGCTCGTAAACTTTTGCAGGCAACTGCCAAATTGGAGTTTTGGGATTTGTGGAGAATGGATGAAGGAAACATCCTTCAAGCGATGGGTTCTGCCAATGAAAAGTTGAAAGTATTGGAAGGAGGAGCTACAGCAACAGTAGAATCGGTAAAAGAATTTCGTTACGATACGATTTACAACAATACAGATGCATTAGGTAATATTGATAGTAGTAAATTTACTGTCGATACTACTGTAATGGACAATGCAGCTCAAAATGCGGCAGAAGGCCCATTACTTAGTAAATTGGGACTTTTTGGTGACCCAAATTCAGCGATGATTGGTTTGGTTGACAAAAACAACAAAGACGCTGTGATGCGCATGTTAAATAGGGAAGAGGTTCGTAGCTTATTCCCAAAGAACCTAAAGTTCTTATGGGCGAAAGATCCTTTCAAAAGATTCAATACAGGTGCTGACGATGCAAACGATGATTTCAAAGAAAATCAATACCAGTTGTTTGCAGTAAAAAAAGTGCCAAATTCAAATAAACCACAATTGGACGGTTCTGCCATTACGGATGCAAGTCCTGGTCAAGATCAATCTGGAAAAGTAGTTGTAAACCTTAAGATGAATACTTTAGGTGCGCAGAAATGGGGACAAATCACAACTAAAGCATCAGCAGACAGACAACGTCAAGTTGCAGTAGTTTTGGATGATGAAGTAGTTTCTGCTCCTTCTGTAAACGTTCCGATTCTTTCTGGTGGAACGGAGATTTCAGGTAATTTTACCTTGACTGAGGCACGTGATTTAGCAAATATTCTACAAGTTGGAAAGTTGCCAGTAACGACCTCTATCATTCAAGAAAATATCGTTGGGCCTTCATTGGGTAAAGAAAACATCACCAAATCTCGAAATTCTTTGATTTTCGGTTTTGCTTTGGTGATTCTCTTTATGATTCTTTACTACGCAGGTGGTGGTGTTATTTCTGTAATAGCACTTTTGGCTAACCTTTTCTTCATCTTCGGTACATTGGCTTCTATCGGAACGGTATTGACGGTTCCTGGTATTGCTGGTATCGTATTGACGATTGGTATGGCCGTTGATGCCAACGTAATTATCTATGAACGTATCCGTGAGGAATTACGTGCTGGTAAAACTGTACTTGCTTCTGTAAGAGACGGATTCCAACAATCCTACTCAGCGATTATCGATGCCAACGTTACAACAATTTTGACGGCAATTGTATTGGCTTATTTCGGTTTAGGGCCAATCAAAGGTTTCGCTACGGTATTGATTATCGGTGTACTTTGTTCCTTGTTTACTGCTGTTTTGGTCGGTCGATTATTGATCGAATGGTGGTTGGGTAAAGAAGGTCGCACTTTAGGTTTCTGGACTGGATTTTCTAAAAACATTTTAGCTGGTGTAAACATTGATTGGATGGGCATGCGTAAGGTAACTTACATGATTTCAGGTGCTTTAATCCTAATCAGTTTAGGCTCTATTTTTACTAAAGGATTTGACCTTGGGGTTGATTTTTCAGGTGGATATAGTTACACAATTGGCTTTGACAAAGCAGTTTCTGGTGACGATGTAAGAAATGCATTGACCGCAACTTTGGGCGAAGGAACAGTTGTAAAAGCAGTAGATACAGAAAACACATTTAGTGTTACGACAAAATATATGATTGATGAAACAGGTGACGATGTTGCTGATAAAGTAATGGCAAAATTGCATGAAGGTGTCAACAGTTTGATGGGAGGTAGCGTAGCGCTCGAAAATTTCAAAAGCGCAAGTGCTACTGGTACGCACGTAATTTCAGCTAACAAAGTGGGACCAACGATTGCGGATGATATTAGAGATAGTTCATTCCAATCAGCGTTCTTTGCATTATTGCTTATCTTCTTGTACTTGTTTATTCGATTTAGCAGATGGGAATTCTCGTTAGGAGCGGTATTGGCCTTATTCCATGATGTTATCATTACGTTAGGTTTGTTCTCACTTTTCTGGGGCGTATTACCTTTCTCAATGGAAATCGACCAAGCATTTATCGCAGCGATTTTGACCGTAATTGGTTACTCTGTAAATGATACGGTAATTGTATTTGACCGTATTCGTGAGTTTATCAATAACTACTCAGGTAAGTCAAAAGAAGATATTTTCAATCTTGCGATTAATAATACTTTGAGTAGAACCTTGATTACTTCAGGTACGACCTTATTGGTGGTTCTTACCTTATTCCTTTTTGGAGGTAGCAGTATCAAAGGTTTCGCATTCGCACTTTTGATTGGTGTGTTTGTAGGAACGTACTCTTCTATTTTCGTTGCCTCTGCATCAGTTGTTGATTTGATTAAAGAAATCAAAGCTAAAGATGTGAAGAAATCAAAAACAGGTACGTTCAACCGTGCAGGAGCGTAATTGAATTGAAGGTTCTAAGTTTTATGTTGAAAGTTGACGCCCTTCGAGCGCAGCTGAGAAGAAAGGCAACTTTCAACGTAAAACTTTCAACTTATAAAAAATTGGCATGTCATTTGCAATTAATCTTATTACTTGTAAGTTTTGGTAAAAATTGTAAGATTTGTCAAAAAAAAATTTCAAGCCTCGTCTGATAAGCGAGGCTTTTTTTTATGTCTAATTTAAAAAAAACCTACAAAAGAATAGAAATCAATCCTACCTTTACGTTAGTTATCCAACATCTAAGTACAGGACAAAAGTGAAATCAGAGCATTTAGCGAAAGCGAAGTTTAGTAAACCTATGTTTTGTCCTGTACTCAGATCCAACATACATTCAAGGATATTTTTTTATTAAAAAAGGAGATAACTAATGCCGAAAAAGACAATCGAAGTAAACGGAATAAATATACGGCTACAAAATCAAGGGAAGTCAGAAGACTATGTTTCAATAACAGATTTGGCAAAATGTGTTGGTGAACCTGCTCATTTGGTTAGGAATTGGATGCGACGTCGTCAGACCTTGCGTTTTATGGGTATTTGGGAATCGATAAATAATCCCAATTTTATTCGACTCAATTACGAAGAATTACTTTACAAGTCTGGTGAAAATACATTTGAATTAATTCCTGGAAATTGGATAAAACATACCAATGCTATTGGTTTAGAAAGTCATTTGGTTAGAGAAGGAGGTATTTTTGCCCATCGTGATTTAGCCTTGAATTTTTGCTATTGGCTCAGTCCTGAGTTTCAATTGTTTTTAATAGAAGAGTTCCAACGCCTCAAAGGCAAAGAATCAAAAGAAATTGATTTTGAATGGAATGTGAAACGCCTGATGTCAAAGGCCAATTATCACATCCATACTCAAGCAGTTCGACAACATTTGATTCCACCCAAATTACAAAACACCAAAACTGAGGGCATGTACATGGCAGGGGAGGCCGATATGATTAACCTCGCCCTTTTCGGGAAAACCGCCAAAGAATGGAAAAAAGAAAACCTTTCGTTAAAAGGAAATATGCGCGATGCTGCTTCGCCTGAACAATTGCTCGTCCTTTCCAACCTACAAAGTCTCAACGCTAAACTCCTAAAATGGGGCTGCGACAAAGAGCAACGCCTCCAAATTTTAAACGAATCTGCGATTGAAGAAATGAGTGTTTTGATTTCTGTGGCGAGTATGAAGAAGTTGAAGAAAAAGAAGCGGTTGGCTGCTAAGAAATAGATGAACGCAAAGACGGGAAGGCGCAAAGTTTTTTTTGAAATTAAAATGCGTCCCCGCACGTCAGCGTTCAAACCCTCGCCGCTCCTTTGCGTCCTTGCGCCTTTGCGTTCATCACTCTACTCCAAATCGAAAAGAAGTAATACTTTCAAAAACCTTCCCTGGTTTCAGAAAAGTAGAGGGAAAACCAGATTGATTGGGCGCATCAGGGAAATGTTGTGTTTCTAAACAAAAACCACCTCTTGGTTTATACGATTTTCCATCCTTTCCAATAATATCTAAATGATTGGCAGTGTAGAATTGGACGCCAGGTTCAGTCGTTTTTATCTCAAGGGTACGGCCAGTAGATGAATCAACTACTTTGGCAACTAATGGTGCAGGTCTTAATCCTTCATCAATATCAGCAGTTTCGTTTAGTACGAAATTATGGTCATAGCCACTTCCTATTTTTAATTGCGGATTTTCTTCATTGATGTGGTTGCCTATAGTTTTTGGTTCCTTAAAATCAAAAGGAGTATTTTCAACAGATTCGATTCCTATTGGAATTTGGTGTTCGTCAAGCGGAGTATATTTATCCGCGTTGATAGTCAATTGATGATCTAAAATATCTCCATTTCCAGCACCTTTCAAATTAAAATATGAATGTTGAGTAAGATTACAGACAGTCGTTTTGTCTGTTGCCGCTTCATAATAAACGCCCAAAGTATTGTCAGGAGTCAATGTATAAATGACGGTTACATCAAGATTGCCAGGGAAACCTTCTTCCATATCTTTGCTTCTATAATTTAGCGAAAGCATACAAAAACCATCATTGGCAGAATACTTTTCTACTTCCCAAAATTGCTTGTCAAAGCCATTTGGGCCTCCATGCAAATTATTTTTTCCACTATTTTGAGCGAGGGTATATTCCCTTCCTTCAATGGTTAATTTTCCATTGGCAATTCGATTTCCGTAGCGACCGATGATGGCGCCAATGTAGAATTCTTGCTCCAGGTATTCTTTGAACGTATCAAAACCCAAAACCACATTCTCGAAATTACCATCACGATCAGGAACTTGGATAGAAGTGATTGTCCCACCGTAATTCATAATTTGAACGGTCATCCCATTTTCGTTTTTCAACGTAAATAAATCAGCTTTTCCAAATTGGGATTTTATGATTGAAGCCTTATTTTCCATGAATTCTTAAATCTTTTTTGATGAATTTATGACTGTAAGTGTAAAAAGTACGCAAAAGGTGCGTTTTGCCGAAAACCTTTTGCGCGATGTTACGACGCTTTTTTCTATTTTTTCTACTTTTGAATTCAATCTACTTCAAAAACAATTGAAATTCTTTAATTTTTTACAAAACGAAAAAATAAAATGAATCAACAAAAAGGATTAAAAACGGCATTTGCCATTATCACGATCTTGTTTTTTTTATGGGGTTTTATCACAGTTTTTGTGGACTCCTTGATACCAAGAGCAAAAGAAATTTTTGAACTTACTTTATTTCAGGCTGGTTTAATTCAATTTGCATTTTTTGGTGCTTATGGATTATTGTCAATTCCAGCAGGTGGAATATTAGCAAAAATTGGTTATCAACGAGGGATTGTTTTGGGGCTTTTTTTATTAGGGGCAGGGTGTTTTTTATTTTGGCCAGCGGCATCTGTAAGAGCTTTTCCATTGTTTATGTTAGCAGCATTTGTCTTAGCGAGTGGGATGACCTTTTTGCAAGTTGCGGCCAATCCGTACGTATCGGTTTTGGGTTCTGAGGAATCCGCTTCGAGCCGGTTGATACTCTCTCAGGCATTCAATTCATTAGGGACAGCAATTGCCCCTGCTATTGGAGCAATGCTCATTTTGAGCGATAGTGTAAAAACTTCTGATGAAATTACCGGTTTGGATGCTACCGCCAAAGAAGCATACTATGCAAGCGAAGCATCTGCAGTTTCAACTCCTTTTTTATGGTTGGCTGGTGTGATTGCGGTTTTAGCAGTATTTTTTGCAATTGTAAAACTCCCTAAAATATTAGGACAAACAGAAGCGACTGGTGGTTTTATGGATGCTTTGAAATTTCCACAATTGAAGTGGGGGGCACTTGGTATTTTTGTTTATGTTGGAGCAGAGGTAGCGATTGGAACCTACATGGTAAATTATTTCATGGATATGAATTTAGCAGAAGCTGTCAAATCATCTGACACTATGAGCGGCATTTCTAAATGGGTTTTGGGCCAAGATTTAGCAAACGTTGATGCGAAAGGGATTGTAGGTGCTTTTATCCTTTTTTATTGGTCTGGCGCTATGGTGGGTAGATTTATTGGTGCTTTTTTAACAAAAGTTTTTAAACCTTCACTTATACTTTCGGTATTTGCATTTGGAGCAATTTCGATGATCGTAATTTCAATAATGACAAGCGGATTCACTGCCATGTGGGCGATTTTGTTGGTGGGACTTTTCAACTCAATTATGTTCCCTACTATCTTTACATTGGCTATCGAAGGATTGGGTGATTACAAACCACAAGGCTCTGGTATTTTATGTACAGCGATTGTTGGAGGTGCATTTATCCCACCACTTTTTGGAGCGATTTCGGACAGTACAGGGTTTAAGATGGCACTGATACTTCCAATTATCTGCTATGCTTATATTGCATGGTATGGCAGCAGTAGAAAAAGTGTAGCTGCATAGCGCGCTTGCAATACTTTCAATAAAGGAACGGCGTAACTTTCGCGAAATCATGAATTCTTAAACAACTTCAATGTCTTGGAACTATCTTCTTTATCAAAAGAAGATAGCTTCAAGACATTTTTTATTCATTTCTTAGTCTCAACAGTCTTGATTTTGACAACTTCATTTTTTCTGGTAAACTATAAAAAGATTCGCAGGTAGTTTTGGCAAAAGAGGTTCTATGCCTATGCGAATCAATATTTTTATACTCTTCTTTATTTTGAGCTATTTTCAAATCTTGGCTCAAACCTGTTGCTCGGGTGGTGTTCCCACCGCCAACAATCTTGGTTTGCCAAAAGCAGAAGCAAAGACGATTCAATTTTCCTTGAATTATGATTTGAATGCTTTGAACACCCTGAAGACCGGAACTAAAAAATTGGAAAGCGCTACTCGTTCAAGGTTGACACATACGTTAATGCTTCAAGCTGGGTTCAGTATTACGGAGCGCATCAGTTTTGATTTATTTGTCCCATGGGTTCGTCAAGAAAGGGAGATTCGGTTTTTGGGTAATGTGTCTGATTTTACTACGACCACTGGTATTGGAGATTTGGTGGCTTTAGGAAAATACAATTTATGGAATAATAAAGAAAAAGGTAATCTGGGAATTGCTTTAGGGCTCAAATTACCGACTGGTTCTTCAACAGAAGTCAATAATAATAACCTTCAACTCAATGCCGATTTGCAACCTGGAAGTGGAGCATTTGACCAAATCTTAATATTGGAATATCAACGCCAACTGAATGCAAGGCCAAGTACAACTTTGTTTTCAAGGGCGACAGTTACACAAAAAGGAATCAATGATAACTATTTAGGTGATAACACTTATCAATTTGGTTTGGAGTGGCAGGCATATTTTGGAATAGCAGATAGGATTTTGTTCAAAAAGCAAATTATTGATCCATCGCTTGCCCTGCGATTTAGGTCTGCGTCAGCGGATCAATTTAATGCTGAAGTGCAAACTGGAACAGGAGGTCGTTGGCTATTTTTGAATCCTTCAATTAGCATTTGGAGAGGACAAAATATGTCTTTGACTTTCTCAGGTGACGTTCCAGTTTATAGCTATGTAGTCGATACTCAAGTTACTCCAACTTATCGTGTTAATGTTGGAGTTTATTATAAATTTTCTTTGAAAAAGGAGCAGTCAGAAATTCGAAAATTTTCTTTTTAGAAACGTTCAAAAAATACAATTATGAAAAAAATGAAATTGGCTATATTAGGTTTTCTATGCCTTGCCGTTTTATTCTCTTGTTCCAAAAGTCAAACAGATGGCGCTTGGTTAATTCCTCAAAATGAAGTACTTGATGGAGGAGTTGGAAAAGATGGAATCCCTTCAATTGATAATCCTCAGATGGTTGAGGTTTCAGAGGCAGGGAGTTATTTGGAAGATAATGATTTGGTGATGATTGCTAAAGTGGGCAATGAGGTACACATCTATCCACACCCGATTTTGGATTGGCACGAAATCATTAACGACGAAATTGACAACGAAAAATTTGCCGTGACCTATTGTCCTTTAACTGGAACGGGAATTGGTTGGAACCGTGTAATTGATGGAAAAGAAACGACTTTTGGAGTGAGTGGATTGCTTTACAATTCTAACTTGATTCCTTATGATAGAGAGACAAATAGCAATTGGTCTCAGATTAGACTCGACTGTGTGAATGGTGATTTGGAAGGTCGTCAAATTGAAATTTTTCCTTTGTTGGAAACGGAGTGGGGGACGGCAAAATCGATGTTTCCAGATGCACGGGTTGTGAGCACAAATACTGGATTCAGTAGAAGTTATGGCACTTATCCTTATGGTGGTTACCGCACAAATACATCGGTAAATTTCCCAATTTCCAACAAAGACGATAGACTTCATGAAAAAGAAAGAGTGCTGGCATTAGTAAATAGCTCAAAGACAGTTGTTTATAGATTTAAAAATTTTGAAGGTAATGGCAACAAGATCTTAGAAGATAATTTCGATAGTAAACCAATCGTCCTTTTTGGTAATGAAGACAAAAATTTCATTGCAGCTTTTGAAGCAACGGTTGATGGTCAACAATTGAATTTTTCAGCAGCGAATACTTCAAACACCACTATTGTAGCAACGGACGAAACGGGGTCAGAGTGGAATGTTTTTGGTGAAGCTGTTTCTGGTCCTAACAATGGTAAAAAATTGACTTCGGTTCAACCGTCATTTATTGCGTATTGGTTTAGTATCGGTACTTTTTATGAAGGTGCTGAGATAAAGTAAAGATGAAATTTTAGGCACATAGCAGCATCTTTGTTGTTATAAAAATGTGTAAAAAAATTATGGCGCGTAGCAACAATACTGTTGAACTTGAAAGAACGGTGTCGCCGCTACGCGCCTTTTTTATATTTCAACTAAGTATTACTCAAAAAATAACTTCCCTCTTCAATTCAAAAGATTAGCTCGAAAAACCTCATTATCAATCACTTTTCCTTCACTAATTTTTTGAAATCGGGAACTTATTTTTTGAGCGTTCCTAAAAAGATGTTATCAACGGTTACGGCGCGAAGTGCCTTAAAACATGGCAAAATTCGGAAACCTGTCCGCTGAGAGCGGCTGACTTATTTTTTTTTATAGATGGAAGATGGAAATCATTCAACCAAAAATTCCTTTTTAGAAGTTTTACCACCTCCCAAAATTTCAACCACATATTTCCCAGGCATCAAGTAAAATCGCTTGTCTAATTTCCCTTCTTTAATTTCAATTTTTTCTTTCGTTTTGGATTTGCCTTTGAGCCATTTTTCGTAAGATGGTTTTTTCTTTTTATCAAAAGTCAAATCATAACTGCTGTAGTTGATTCCTTTTTCGGCGCTGTGATTCCATGATTTTAAAATAGTATCACCTGCTTTGACAGAAATCGTAACGGATTGATTTACAGAAGAATAGAAAGGAATTTTTAGTTCAACTGGATCGCGTTTGAACCAATGAGAACCGCCGCCCCAATTTTTACTATGCCTCGTTTTTTCCAAATCATAAACATACAATTCTTTGGAAGTCACCGAGTCAACCAGCATCTGAATTGGCGAAATATCCGCCACAAAAATAGAGCGACCATGGGTTCCAACAACCAGTTCGTTTTCTCTTTTTTGGACAACGACATCATGTACGGGAACGGCTGGCAAACCTTCCTTGAGTGCCATGAATGATTCGCCTCTATCCAAAGAAATATACAAGCCATGATCCGTTCCTAAATAAAGCAAATCGGGATTTAGAGGATCTTCTTTTAAAACATTTGCAGTTTCAGGTGGTAAGCCTTTTCCAATTTTTAGCCATGTTTTGCCATAATTTTCAGACACATAAATTAGGGTTCTAAAATTGTCCCAGCGATAACCGTTGAGGGCAAGGTAAACTCTTGATTTTTCATGCGTAGAAGCTTGAATGCGAGCCACCCACATCTTTTCGGGTAAACCGATAGAAATGTCCTCCCAATCAACGCCGCCATCTTTAGTTACGTAAACTTTTCCATCATCGCTTCCAGTGTAAATGAGTCCAAATTGTAAATCTGATTCATGAATAGAGGAGAGGGTTCCGTAGGGCACATCTCCCTTTCTGCCACCAGTTGTGAGGTCATCTGAAATAGCAGTCCAGTCATTTCCTTGATTCATGCTGCGGTACAATTTATTGCTACCCATGTACAAAATATCTTCATTGTGTTTGCTCAGGTGGATGGGCGTTTGCCAATTCCAACGCAACGGCCGTTCGCCCAATTTATGTTTTGGCGTGACGGCTTCTCGCTTGCCAGTTTTAGTATCAATTCGGAAATAATATCCAAATTGAAAACCCGTATAAACCGTCGTATTGTCTCTCGAATCAATCGCCGTTTGCATTCCATCGCCACCCATCAATGATTGATATGGATACTTTCCAATCATTTGCCATCGAGCAGATTCTTTGTGCGTAGAAGGGCCTTTCCAAACTCCGTTGTCTTGCGTTCCGCCGTAAATATTGTAAGGTTTTGCATCATCAACCGAAACGGAATAGAACTGCCCAGCAGGTGGACCAACGACCTTGTACCAATTTTCTCCATCGTCATAACTGATGTTGACACCACCATCATTTGCCAATATTAAATGACCATCCAGTTTTGGATTTACCCAAATGTCATGATGGTCAACATGCACGTTTTTACCATTGATGTTTTCGAAAGTTTTTCCACCATCTTTTGATTTTAAAACAGGGACGCCTGCGATGTAGATTTCGTCTGATTTTGAAGGGTTGACGCGTATCATTCCAAAGTAATAACCATAACTAAAAGTCACTTGTTCTAAGTAACCGTCATGCGTCTTTTTCCAAGTCTTGCCTCCATCTTTAGAAACGTAAACTTCTGTTCCAATTACCTCTGTTTCAAATAGTAATGAATTTGCATTTTCTAAATATTCAAAAAGTGCAATTGGTTTTAATTCATTGTTTTCGATCAGTTTTTTGATAGATTTTGCAGTGTATTTTTTAGGAAATTTATTTTCTTTTAAAAATTGGTTTAAGTCTTTATTTTTTAAATTTAGAAAATCCGATTTTGACATTTTTTCAAAATCTTTTTTAACCAATTTATCTTCCTTTTTTTTCTCCTTTGGGCGTCTATTTTGATTGTCGAGAATGGCATAGATGACTTCGTTTCCTTCTGCATTCAATGCCATGTTGATGCCAATTCTTCCAATGTTTTTTCCTGTTGGAAAATCGCTTTTTTCGGTAGTTAGCAATTCCCAATTATCACCTCCGTCCATAGATTTATAGATACCTGTTCCGTTTCCACCTTCCACAAAATTCCATGCTCGGCGCTCGCGTTCCCATGCAGCAGCGTATAGGATGTTTGGGTCGGTAGGATGTTGGATCAAATCAACAACTCCCGTATTTTGATTGATGAATAAAACCTTTTTCCAAGAGTTGCCTCCATCTGTTGTTTTATAAATTCCACGTTCTTGATTGGGCGAGTATAAATGTCCCAAAACTGCAACCGTAATTGTTTTCGGATCATTGGGCTGAACTACAATTCTACCAATATGATGACTTTCATGGAGTCCTTTGTGCGCCCAAGTTTTACCGCCATCTGTGCTTTTGAACATGCCGACCCCTGCGTAAGAACTACGACTCGAATTAACTTCGCCCGTTCCCAACCAAATGGTATTTGTTTTCCAATCTACGTCGATGGCGCCAATGGTCATCACCACTTCATTTTGAAAAAGTGGCTCAAAGGTCTGCCCATTATTTTTGGTGTACCACAAACCACTACTGGCATAGGCCGCGTAAAATTCATTCGGATTATCTGGGTTGACAGCCAGCTCAGAAACGCGTCCTCCAAAAATGGTTGGGCCAACACTCCTAAACGGAACATTTTTGACCAAAGAATTTTCAATTAATGCCTTTCGTTTTTCCATACTTTGGAGCCGTTCGACTGCTGGCGTGAAAGGTGGTTGGGTCAGGTCTGTGTTTGGTCGCTGCCCAATGAGATTTGTAGCTAATATTAAAAAGAAGATAGTTCGTATCATTTCGTTGTGTAGATTTATTTTCCAAAACTAAAAATACTTTTTGGATTCGAACAAATGAACGCAAAAGACATTTTAATTGACAAATTCATTAGAAAGGAATCAAATGATTCCTCTATTTGTCTTTGGAATAATAAATTTGGTTTTCAAATTAAAAAGTATGAAGCGAAGTGAAATCTCCCTGTACAGTAAAATCCTTTTCCTTTTTTTATTTGGAGGTCTATTTTTTGGTTGTCAAAACCAAATAAAGGTGAAACCAGATCGACTTGAATTAAAATTGGGTCCAAATGATCATCATTTCCAGATGCGTGCCTATCCTGATCAAGATTTTAATTTGAAGGCATTCAAAAAATCAATGTCAGATCTGAAAAATAGCGTTTCAAATCGAAAAACTACGCCTGGTTTTGATCATGAATGGGTGACACAAGGCCCTGGGAATATTGGTGCTCGAATCAACACGGTGGCGATACATCCAACGAATGGAGCGGTGATTTATGCAGGTTTTTCGCATGGTGGTGTTTTCAAAACAACAGATGGAGGAGCGACTTGGAAACCTATTTTTGATAACCAAGCCTTTTTGTCAATTGGCGTAATCGAAATAGATCCGAATGACCCAAATACAATCTTTGTTGGGACAGGTGATGTAAATATTCCAGGAGGTTTTTTCATTGGAAATGGCATTTACAAAAGTACAGATGCTGGGGAAACATGGACAAATGTTGGTTTGACAGACCATGGCATCATTTCAAAAATAGAAGTTCATCCAACCAACTCGCAAATAGTTTATGCGGGGGCGATGGGAATTCCTTCAATTCGAGATGAAAATCGTGGACTTTTTAAATCAACTGATGGAGGTGCAACTTGGCAAAAAGTTTTGTTTGTGGCCAATCAGGCAGGTATCATTGATTTATTGTTGCATCCGACCGATCCAAACATCGTTTATACGTCAAGTTGGGATAGATTTCGCTCTGATTTTGTTTCGATAGTTGAAGGTGAAAATGCAGGGATTTGGAAAACCACAGATGGAGGTCAAAGTTGGGAAAATTTACTCCAATCCTATTTGGGCAGAGGTGAAATGGGGCGCATTGGCTTGGACATGTCAGGTACAAATCCGAATGTGATTTCCGCTATTTTGGTAGGCCCAAATAATAAAGATTTACATTCAATTATTCGCACAAATGATGGGGGCAATAGTTGGGATGTTCTGATAGATGAGCAACGATTCAATGATGAAATTGCTGGTTCTCCTTTAGGAGGTTTCGGGTGGTATTTTGGAAAAATCCGTATGAATCCCAAAGATGATCAAGATATATTTATGTTGGGTATTGACTTGTGGCGGTCGAGAGATGGTGGTGTAATTTGGGAGCGCGCTTCTCCTCGTTGGTGGGAATATACGGTTCATGCAGACAAACATGATTTAGACTTTTTGCCAGATGGAGGATTCACTTTGGCAACCGATGGCGGCCTTTACAAAACAGATATCGAAACAACTGATTGGATTGATATTGAAAATATAGCGACCACTCAGTTTTATAGAGTGGCCTACAATCCGCATCGCCCTGATTTGTATTATGGTGGTGCGCAAGACAACGGAACGACTGGTGGCAATCGGGACTCTATCAACAGTTGGCCGCGCCTATGGGGTGGAGATGGTTTTACAGCAGTTTTTCACCCAACAGATCCCGATATCTATTATTTTGAAACGCAGTACGGAAATATAAATGGAACCTTTGATGGAGGAGAAAATTTCTTTTCTGCCGATGAAGGATTGGCTGGTGAAACCAAAAACTGGGATATGCCTTATATGCTCAGTCCGCATGATCCAAATGTGATGTACGCAGGTACAGATAAATTATTCCGAAGTAATAGTGGCCCTGAGCCGTTTTATGAACAAATGACGGATACCTTAACCAATGAGACTAATTCGGTGCAACATACCATTTCTTCTTTGGATGAATCGCCCTTGGTCGTGGGGCAAGTTTATGTTGGAACCACAGACGGAAACGTATGGCGTACTCAATTTGATGGAGCGATTCATCAAACGGTAAATATTTCGGCAGGCCTTCCTAATCGCTATGTCACCTCCGTAAAAGCATCACCGACTTTGGCAAATACTGTTTTTGTAACCCATTCTGGTTATCGTTTTAATGAATATATTCCGCGCATTCATCGCTCAGATGATGGGGGCAGTAATTGGATTGATATTTCGGGAAACCTCCCTGATATCGCAATTAATGATGTATATATTGTTCCAGAAAGAGGTGATTCACTTTTGTTTGTGGCAACTGACGGAGGTATCTATGGAACAGTGAATGGTGGTGATGAATGGGAACGCTTAGGTTCAAACATGCCGATTATTCCTGTTCAAGATTTAGCGTTTAATGTAATTAATCGCGAATTGGTGGCAGCAACTTACGCTCGGTCGATTCAGTCTTATGATTTAAATGAAATTTTGGATGAAACTTCTTCTACTAAAGAACCTTCGAAATCTTTTGAGTTAAAAACTTCTTTAAAAATATCACCGAATCCAGCTTCTGATTTTGTGAATCTCGAATTTTTTAATTCAGAACGCGGTAAATCTGCCCACTTGGTAATTTTAGATATTCAAGGTCGAATGGTTTTTGAAAAACAAATCGAGGGTTTTGGCAAAATAAAACGACAGATCAGTATTTCAGATTTTGCTGCTGGACAATATATTGCTAAATTAAAAATTAGGCATCGAGTGGAGTCAATTTCTTTTATTAAGAATTAAAAAAAAAAATTTCACTTCATCGCAAAGGCTCAAAGTTAATATACTTTGAGCCTTTGCTCTTTAAAATTTGTGAGTAAAGCCTCAGTGAGGCGATGATATTTATAGGAATAGAGAATATTTAAAATTAATAACAGCCCCAGATGGGGCGGTCATGTTACAGTATCGTCCCATCTGGGGCTAACAAAACTCAATTAAAAATCATCCAATAAATATTTTCGCATCTCTGAGGCTTCTTAGGAATGGTTCAGAAATCTTAAACAACTCAATATCTTTAGGAACGCTCAAAAAATAAGTTCCCGATTTCAAAAAATTAGTGAAGGAAAAGTGATTGATAATGAGGTTTTCCTTCACTAATTTTTTGAATTGAAGAGGGAAGTTATTTTTTGAGTAATACTTAAAAAGAAAAATTAATTTTGGGCAAAATATTTTTTATGGATAATCGGAGTAGATTTTTTCTTTTGATTTTGACCACTTTATTATTGGTTCAATGTGCCAATGAACCCAAAGAATCAAAAGCATCAAATGTTGAAGAATTTTCCCAAAATAAAGAATTGCCCGTTCAATTGATTTGCGAGGAAAATTCGGATTCTTCAGGAATCAAAACTTTGTTTTTATTATTTAAAGACAACAAAGTTTCACTCAATGCTATCCCAGTTTGTCAGCCGATTAGTAAAAAAAGGTGGGATGATTTAGGTATTCCCAAAGAAGCCTTGATTGCGGTTGGAGGAAAGTGGAGTAGTGGTTCGGCTTTTCATTATGTGATGATGGATAGTTCGCAAGTGTCTGTTTATCAATTAGTTAGTGATGAATTGGATGGAGAAGTTTCTGGGTCAGAAGAGATATATGTAACAGATTTTTAATGTCATTTGCAAGTCTTTTTTTTAGGTAAATGAATTGATTTGCGTGAAGACACCAAAGGAGGGTTGTCATACGATGGAACAGAAACTTTAATTTTTTCTGATCAAAGTGGTAACGAATTGTCGATAACTGCTATTAATGGTAAAGAGGAATCAATTGATATGGCTTGCGTGAAACAGATTTGTGCCGAACCAGATGATTTTGATCCGAATAGTACCTGTGAATTTTATAACGCAGAATCGATTTGATTTACGTTTGGGAATTTGAAATAAAATATTATCACTGGAACTAATATGTTTCAGTACAGGACAAAACATAAGTTTACTAAACTTCGCCTTAAATTATAGACCTGATTTTAAAAGATTGATATCGGAAGTTACATTAAAATCAAGTTTAGTAAAACTCCGATTCTAATTTTTTGAATTGAAGAGGGAAGTTATTTTTTGAGTAATACTTAAGGTCAATTTTAAAAATCGAATATCTGGCACTCATGATACAGTCTCATTTTTTATTTGATTCAGTTTTTCAATAAACCAATCTTTACCAACTAAACCTTTCGATTCGAAAATTATCTTTTCCAATTTACTTG